>CAJXKX010000430.1 GCA_913055965.1 uncultured Roseovarius sp. | reverse complement strand
GTGGCGTTTGCGGGCGGCGGTCGCGCCCTGCGGGATAAACCTTGGTCTTGCCGCATCGGGCAGGGGACCGATTGCGACCTTCGTCCAATGGTGCGCGCCGCCACAGGGCCCGAAATCCCACGCATGTCAGGACCGTCCTGATGCAGTGTCGTGGAGACCGGGACATGAGGCGCGTGTCGTCGAAGAGGGGGATGTTCATGGAGGAATTCCGGGATGTGGGGCAGGCTCTGCGCGGCCGATGACCGCCGCCCGGGCGCCTCTCCCACGCTCAAGAGCCTGGAACGGAAGGACGCCGGAAGGCCGGACATGCCGCCGGTCGCTGTCGGCGCGCCCGCACGAGACGCCGCCGCTAGTGGCGAATTTCCTTGAACACGTCCGAGACGACCTTGCGCAGCCATTTCTGGCCCGGTTCGCGCTCGGTCCTGAGATCCCAGCACAGGTCGAAGGAGAACACCACCTCGTCGAGCGGCAGGGGTGCCGCCTTCAGCTTGTTGAGCCGCGGATCGAGCGAGAAGAGACGCCGTGGCGCGATGGCGATCAGATCGGAATTCGCCACGATGTCGGGTATCTCGAACCAGCTTGCCACGGTCATCGCCATGTGCCGCCTGAGCCCCCGCGCGGCCAGGGCATCGTCGATCACCGTCGTTCCGGTCGCGGACTGGGATAGCTTCACATGCGGCAGGTCGGCATAAAGCTGCGCTGTCATTTGTTCATCCGCACGCGGATGGTCGCGGCGCATCAGCACGACGATCTCGTCGGCGAGCAGACGTTGCGAGCGGACCATCTCGGGCTGGAGCCGCCCCGGTGTCAGGCGCACCTGCATGTCGACCCTGTCCCAGACGCTCTCGGGCGAGATCGAGAACGGCAGGATGTCGAACGACACGCCCGGCGCCTCGACCTGAAGCCGCTGCGCCAGCCGCGGCAGCAGGAAGCCCGAGACGTAATCGGCCACCTGCATGGTAAAGACCCGCTCGGCCTGTGCAGGCACGAACTGGTGTTGCAGCGAGATCGCGGTCGAGATGAAGCCAAGGCCGCGCTCGATATCCACGCTCAACTCGCGCGCGCGGTCGGTCGGGCGCACCCCGTCGGCGGTGCGATAGAACAACTCGTCATTGAGCATGACGCGCAGCCGCGCCAGCGCATGGCTGACCGCCGAGGGCGACAGGCCGATGTCCTCGGCCGCCCCGGCGATGGAGCCGCGCGCCATGATGGCGCGAAAGATGACCAGCAGGTTGAGATCGAAATTGCGCAGGTTCACCATGGCATCACCGCATGAGGTTTACCAAGGATAGCGTCACCTGCGGCACGAAGGCCACCAGAAGCAGCACCGCGATCATCACCCCCAGCATCGGCAGAAGCGGCCGCGCGATCTGGCCGATCTTCAGCCCGCTGATCGCCGCCCCCACGAAGATCGTGTAGCCGAAGGGCGGCGTCGCCATGCCGATGGTGAAATTGATCGCCACCATCGCCCCGAACTGCACAGGGTCCATGCCGAGCTGCTCTCCGATGGGAATGAGGAAGGAGGCGAGGATGATCATGGCGGCGAGATTGTCCATCACGCAGCCGATCACCAGCAGAAGCGCGTTCATCATCAGCAGGTAGAGCGCCGGGGTGTCGGCAAAGCCCTCCATCGCCTGTGTCACCTGCCCGGGGATGCGCTCGAACGCCATGACCCAGCCAAAGCCGTTGGCCAGCGCGATGATGAACATGACGATGGTCATGGTCTTGAGCGATCCGCGCGTGACCGGGACGATGTTGGCCGGTGTCAACTCGCGGTACACGCCAAAGCCCAGCACCAGCGCGAAAACCGCCGCGACGATCGCCGCCTCGGTCGGCGTGACGATCCCGCCATAGATGCCCCCCAGCACCAGCACCGGCCCGCAGAGCGCCCATTTCGCCGCGTTGAATGCCGCCCAGACTTCGGCGCGGCTCGCTCTCGGTTGCGGCGCGATGTCATGCTTGCGCGCGTGGTGCCAGCAGAGCGCCATGAGCCCCAGCGCCAGCAGCAGTCCGGGCAGGACGCCCGCGAGAAACAGCTGACTGATCGAGGTTTCCGACATCACGCCCCAGACCACCATGGGAATCGACGGCGGCAGCATCGGCCCGATGATTCCGCCCGCGACCGCGAGCGCGGTGGCGAAGGGCCGCGAATAGCCGCGCTTTTCCATTTCCGGGATCATGATCGCGCCGATGGCCGCCGTGGTGGCGGGCGCGGAGCCCGAGAGCGCCGCGAAGAAGGCGGCGGCAAGAACCGCGACCATGCCCAGCCCCCCGGTGCGATGCCGCACCAGCACATCGGCGAACCCCACCAACCGGCGCGAGATGCCGCCCGCCGTCATCAGGTCACCGGCGAGAATGAAGAACGGGATCGCCAGCAGGCTGAAGGATTGCGTGCCCGAAACCATGCGCTGCGCAAAGATCATCAGGTCGATATCGGCGCTCCAGAGAGCCGCGATCGTCGCCAGGCCGATCGAGAGGGCCAGCGGCACGCGCAGCACCAGCATCAGCGGCAGGCCGAGCGTCAGGACGAGGAGCGTGGTGTTCATGGGTTGGCCTCGCCTGCCGGGTCGGGCGCGATGAGCCGTGCCAGCCCGTGCAGGATGAAGAGCGCGCCGCAGACGGGGACGCAGAGATAGAGCACTTCGATGGGA
>CAJXKX010000429.1 GCA_913055965.1 uncultured Roseovarius sp. | reverse complement strand
TTCGAGAGCGACGACATCGGCACGCGCGCGCTCTTCGAGCGGATCGTGCAGGACGAGGAGGGCCATTGGGAATGGCTCGACCTGCAACTCGACCTGTTGCGCAAGATGGGCGAGCCGGCCTTCATGACGAATTACATGAGCGGCACGGGTGCCGATCACGGCGCGGGCTGAGCCCCGCGCGTGCCGTCACCCGGCGTCTTGCCGTCCCCGCGTCGTCTCGCGTCCTCCACCTGCCATGCGTCACCCTCGGACGTGATCCGAGGGTCTCGCGGGCAAGAAATCCTCTGGTCAGGCCCGAGGATGACGGGGGACAGGCGGCGAGGGTGACGGCGCATCGGGGCCGGGTGTGACAGCGGGCGAGGCTGGCGTTGCGGCGCTTCCTTTCAAGAAATCGGTCCGAACTCTTTTCAAGAATTCGGCGTCGGGCGTGGCGTGGCCTCTCGCCAATCCCGCGGCTTGGGCGTAAGGAATGCGCATGAGTGCGCAATTCCCCCTCGGGCGTGCGCGGGACCTGCCGGTCTGGCGGCGGCCCGTGACGCTGCTTTTCCTCATGGCTGCGGCGATGCCGGTGGCCTTTGCCACATGGTCGGCGCTGCTCAACAATTTCGTCATCGAGGTGGCCGGGTTCGACGGGTCGGATATCGGCTGGCTGCACACGGTGCGAGAGATCCCCGGCTTCTTCGCGATCGGGGTGATCGCGCTGATCATGGTCGTGCACGAGCAGGTGCTGGGGCTGGTGTCGCTCTTGCTGCTGGGCGTGGCCACGTCGCTGACCGCGCAATTTCCGAGCCTCGGCGGGATTCTCACCATCACGATGCTGAGTTCCATCGGCTTTCATTATTACGAGACGGTCAACCAGTCGCTGCAGTTGCAATGGCTGGACAAGCTGCGCGCGCCGCAGATGCTGGGCTGGCTGCTGGCGGCCGGATCGGGGGCCACATTGGTGGCCTACGTTCTGATCGTGCTGACATGGCGGGCCTTCGATCTGAGCTACAACCTCGTCTACATCGTGGCGGGGGGCTTTACCGCCTGCGTCGCGGTGTTCTGCCTCGTCGCCTATCCGCGCTTCGAGGCGCCCAACCCGCAGGTCAAGAAGATGGTGCTGCGGCGGCGCTACTGGCTCTATTACGCGTTGCAGTTCATGGCGGGCGCGCGGCGTCAGATCTTCATCGTTTTCGCGGGCTTCATGATGGTCGAGAAATTCGGCTTCGAGGTGCATGAGGTGACGGCGCTCTTCATGATCAATCTGGTGGTCAACATGCTGGCCGGGCCGCTGATGGGGCGCGCCGTTTTCCGCTTTGGCGAGCGCAACACGCTGGTGTTCGAATATGTCGGGCTGGCGCTGGTGTTCCTGGCCTATGGCGGCATCTACATGTTTGGCTGGGGGGTCGTGCTGGCCGCCGTTCTCTATGTCGTCGATCACATCCTGTTTTCGCTGGCGCTCGCGCTCAAGACCTATTTCCAGAAGATCGCCGATCCCGGCGACATCGCCCCTACCGCCGCGGTGGCGTTTACCATCAACCATATCGCGGCGGTTTTCCTGCCCGCGGCGCTGGGATATCTGTGGCTCAAGTCGCCCGCGGGCGTGTTCGTGCTGGCCGCCGGCATGGCCTGCGTGTCGCTGATGTTGGCGCTGATGATCCCGCGCCACCCGGAGCCGGGCAACGAGACCGTGTTCGCGCGGTTTGTGCCGACACCCGCCGAATGACGAGGGAGTGAGCCATGCCCACCTGGACCGCCATCACCACGCTCGACGACAAGACCCGCGCCGAGGCGCTGGCCGAGGCGCTGGAGGCGTTCGACCCCGCGCCCGCGGGCGTGGGCGCGTTCGAGATGGAGGACGGATCGGGCCTGTGGGAGATCGGCGCGTATTTCGAGGCGGCCCCCGACGGCGTCAGGCTCGACCTGCTGGCGGCGGCGCATGGCGCGCGGGCGTTCACCGTGTCGGAACTGCCCGAGGTGGATTGGGTCGCCAAGGTGCGGCGCGACCTGAGCCCGGTCGAGGCGGGGCGGTTCTTTGTCTATGGCAGCCATGACGCGGACCGCGTGCCCGAGGGCTGCGAGCCCTTGCTGATCGAGGCGTCGATGGCCTTCGGCACCGGGCATCACGGCACCACGCAGGGCTGCCTGCGGGCGCTCGACCGGCTGGCATCGGGCGGGTTCGCGGGCCGGTCGGTGCTCGATCTGGGCTGCGGCACCGCGGTCCTGGCGATGGCGGCGGCGCGCATCTGGCCGGGGGTGATGCTGGCCTCGGATATCGACGCGGTGGCGGTCGAGGTGGCGCAGGCCAATGTCGCGGCCAACGGGCTGGGCGGCCGGGTGGACTGCGTCGAGGCGGCAGGGCTCGATCACCCCCGCCTGCGGGAGGCGGCACCGTTCGACCTGGTCTTCGCCAATATCCTCAAGGGACCGCTGCTGGCGCTCGCGCCGGGGATCACGGCGGCGCTGGTGCCGGGCGGGCGGGTGATCCTGTCGGGGCTGCTCAACGAGCAGGCGGCGGAGGTGATCGGGGTGTATGCGGGGCTGGGCAACCGGCTGGAGCATCACGAGGAGATCGGCGACTGGTCGACGCTGACCATGGTGCGCGCGGGCTGAAGGCGCGGCGCGGCCCGTTGTGCGCCGTCCTGCCCTGTCCTGCCACGATGTTGCCGTATTTCCGCGCTAGCGTTCCCGTGGCGGGGG
>CAJXKX010000428.1 GCA_913055965.1 uncultured Roseovarius sp. | reverse complement strand
GGCAGCCCGGTTTCGGCGATCCAGCCATGCGCCCGCGCGCCCGCCGCCCCGGCGACGAACCCGGCCGCGATCGCGGTCCCGTCGCCCAGGGTCACGCCCGCCTCCGTCACCCCGGCCACCTCGGCGCCGGTCACGATCCGTACCCCCGCCGCCGCGCAGGCGCGGGCGAGGCGCGGGCGGATCACCGGCGCATCGGGGGCGATCCGCGCCGCGCGCTCGATCAGCGCGACCTCGGCGCGCCCGATCTCCTGCCGCAGCCGGTGGGCCATGGCCATCGCAAGCTCGATCCCGGCGATGCCGCCGCCGATCACCGCCGCCTGCGGGGCCGCGCCTTGCGCCACCCGGCTCAGGAAGGCCTCCCACGCCCCGGCAAAGGGGCCGAGCGGCTTGGCGGGCACGGCGTGGGCGGCAAAGCCGGGCAGGGCGGGCATGCCCGAATGGATGCCCACATCGACCGAGGCCACGTCATAGCCGATCTCGCCGCGCCCCGCGACCGTCACGCGGCCCGCGGCCGCGTCGATGCCGCTGACCGCGCCCACGATCAGCCGCGCCCCGGCAAAGCGCGCCAGCCGCACAAGGTCGATCTCCAGGTCCTCGCGCCGGTAATGGCCCGCCACCAGCCCCGGCAGCATGCCGGTATAGGGCGCGACCGGGTTGGGATCGATCACCGTCAGCCGCGCGCCCGGCAGCGGGTCCATCCCCCACATCCGCAACACCAGCGCATGCGCATGCCCGCCGCCGATCAGCAGCAGGTCGCGGCTCAGCGGCGGCGCGGCGGGCATCATGCGGGCGGGCTCCGGAACATGTGCAGCGGTGTAGGCCAATCCCGCCCCCGGTGGAAGAGGCCCCGCGCCCGCGCGGCTCACAGGCCGAGCGCGGCGCGCGCCCGGTCCAATACGGCCTCGGGGTCGTCCTGCGCCTCGATGCGGGTCCAGCCGGTCGCGTCCGCGTCCGCGTCCGAGGCCAGTTGGCGACGCACGACATCCGCGTCCGCGTCCGAGGCATCGCCCCGGCGGGCGGTCACGCGCGCCACCAGCGTATCGCGATCCGCCCACAGCCAGAGCCCGGCGAGGGGCACGCCGCGGCGCTGAGCGAGACCGGCGAGCGCGGCGCGCTCTTCGGCGCGGGCAAAGACCGCGTCGAGGATCACCGATTGCCCGGCGCGCAGCGCCCGGTCGGCGCGGTCGAGCAGACGGGCATAGACGCGCCTGCCCGCCGCTTCGGAATAGGCGTCCTGCGGCAGGCGCGACAGCGGATCGACCCCGAACACCGCCTTGCGCTCGACATCGCTGCGCAGGTGGATCGCGCCCGGCACCGGATCGAGCAGCGGCGCGAGGTGGCGCGCGAGCGTGGTCTTGCCGGTGCCCGAATAGCCGCCCGTGGCGACGAGACGGGGCGCGGGCGGCGACAGGTAGTCCAGCGCGTGGCCGAGATAGGCGCGCGCCTCGGCGAGGCGCGGGCCGGGCGGGCCATCGTCCAGCCGCGCCGCCTGCACGGTGACCAGCGCCCGGATGCCCGCCCGCAGCCCCAGAAACAGCGGCAGTAGCGCCAGCCCGTCGAAATGATCGGGCATGTCCGCCCGCGCCAGGTAGGCCCCCAGAACGGACTGCGCTGCCTCCCGTTGGCCGCGATGCAGCAGGTCCATGACCGCGAAGGCGAGATCGTAGAGCACATCGACCGTGGCCAGCCGCTCGTCGAATTCGAGCGCGTCGAACGGCACGGGCCGCCCGTCGAGCAGCACCATGTTCCCCAGGTGCAGATCGCCATGGCCGCGCCGCACATGCCCCGCGCGCCCCCGCGCGGACAGGAGCGCCGCGTGACGCGCGATCTCTGCCGCGACGCGGTCGCGGAACCGCGCGACCTGCGCGGCGTCAAGCGCCTCCGTCATCCCCCCGAGCGCCGCGCCCAGATCCGCGGCGGATGCGGCGATCAGCGCATGGCCGTCCTCGGGCCGCGCCGCTGCGCGGGCGTGGTAATCGGCGATGGTGGTGCCGATCGCCTCGGCGAGGCCGCGGTTGATCCCGCTGCGGGCGGCCACTGCCGACAGTTCCGCGCCTTCGGGAAAGCGGCGCATGTGCAGGCACCATTCGACCGGGGCCCCGTCGCCGCCGAGGGCGAGCCCGCCATCGGCGCGGCGGGTCAGCGGCACGAGGCCGAGATAGAGGTCCGGCGCGGCGGGCCGGTTGAGCTCGAATTCGCGCCGCAGCATGGCCTCGCGCCGCGCGGCTGTCGAGAAATCGAGATAGTCGTAGGTGACCGGGCGCTTGACCTTGTAGGCCGCGTCCCCGGCGAGAAACACCATCGCGCCATGGGTGCGGACGATGTCCACCGTGGTTCCGGGCCCGTAGGTGGCCGGGTCGGAGAGGGTCCTGACGATCTCGTCGAATGCCATTCGGGGCTCCTTGCAGCGGGCTTGGCCCGGCTTGTAGCGCGATCCGGGGGCGGTCGCGTTGATCCACATTAAGCCGCGGCGCGGGGTCGGGGGCGGTGACGGGCGGGCGTGGCGGGGGCAGGGCAGACGCCCGGCCTGCGGGGCGGTGTCCGGGTTCGGCGCAGGGGCCCTCCGCGCGCGAATTGCGCAAGCGGGGGATTTCGGGATTGACGGGGGCGCGGGGCTTGCCTAATCAGGCGTCCACGCGGTTGTAGCTCAGTTGGGTAGAGTACCGGCCTGTCACGCCGGGGG
>CAJXKX010000427.1 GCA_913055965.1 uncultured Roseovarius sp. | reverse complement strand
TCACCCCCTCGCGCGGGGCCTTGATGCGGATCACATACGGCGCGCCTTGGGGGTGGCTCGACGGGTCGGCGTCGCGCCAAGGGCTCTGGTAGAGGGTCGAGCGGCCCTCGGCGCGGGCGGCGTCGCGAAACGCCTCGATCTCCTCCTGGGTGGCAAAGCACTTGTACGCGCAGCCCGCCTCCAGAAGCGCGTGGGCGACCTCTGCGTGGCGTTCGGCGCGGGCGGCCTGGCTTATCGCCTCGCCGTCATGGTCGAGCCCAAGCCATGCCAGCCCGTCGAGGATCGCCTGCGTTGCCTCGGGGGTCGAGCGGGCGCGGTCGGTATCCTCGATGCGGAGCAGGAATTTCCCCCCGCGCCCGCGCGCGTAGAGCCAGTTGAACAGCGCGGTGCGCGCCCCGCCGATATGCAGGAAGCCGGTGGGCGAGGGAGCGAAACGGGTCACGACCTGTCGGGTCATCGGCGGATTTAACCTTTTCTTAAGGGTGCGGGGGCGAGGATGAGGCCTGTCTATCGGCCCGCCGGGAGGGTGACAAGTGGCGCGCATCGCCGGGATGATCGAGCGCGGCTGGCACAGGCAGCGCGGCACGCGGTTCCACTGGGTGCCGGTGCTTCTGGGCTGCGGCATCGGGCTCTATTTCGCGCTGCCGCAAGAGCCGCCCGCGGCGCTGCTCCTGGCCTGCGGGGCTGCGGCCGCCGCCTTGTCGGGGCTGGCGCTGTGGCGCTGGGGGGAATGGACGGGGCCGCTGGGCTGTGCGCTGGCGGTGCTCTTGGGCGGCGTGGCGCTGGCCGGGCTGCGCACCCACGTGGTGGCCGCGCCGGTGCTGGAGTTCCGCTATTACGGGCCGGTCGAGGGGCGGATCGTCGCGATCGACCGCTCGGCCTCGGACGCGGTGCGGATCACGCTGGACCGGGTGGTGCTGTCGCGCGTCGATCCCGACGAGGTGCCGGGCCGGGTGCGGCTGTCGCTGCATGGCGGCCACGGCACGGCGGATGTGGTGCCGGGGCTGCGGGTGATGACCACCGGGCATCTGTCGCCCCCCGCCGGGCCGGTCGAGCCGGGCGGCTTCGATTTTCGCCGGCACGCGTGGTTTCAGGGGATCGGCGCGGTGGGCTATACCCGCGCGCCGGTGCTGGCGCTGGCCGAGGCGGAGGGCGCGCAATGGCTGTTGCGCGCCCGCATGGCGCTGGCCGACCATGTGCGCGCCCGTCTGCCGGGCGAGACCGGCGCCTTTGCCGCAGCGATCATGGCCGGGGACCGCTCGGCCATGTCGCAGGAGACGCTGGAGGTGCTGCGCACCACCAACCTCGCGCATCTGCTGGCCATCTCGGGGCTGCATATGGGGCTGCTGGTGGGCTTCGTCTTCGCCGCGCTGCGGCTCGGCTTCGCGGCGGTCCCGCGCCTCGGGCTGCGGCTCCCGGCCAAGAAGCTGTCGGCGGCGCTGGCGCTGCTGGTCGCGGCGGGCTACCTCGCGCTGTCGGGGGGCAACGTGGCGACCGAACGCGCCTTCGTCATGGCGGCGGTGGTGCTGGTGGCGGTGATGCTCGACCGGCGCGCGATCAGCCTGCGGTCGGTCGCGCTGGCGGCCACGATCCTTCTGGTGTGGCAGCCCGAGGCGCTGCTTGGCCCCGGATTCCAGATGTCCTTCGCGGCGACAACGGCGCTGGTCGCGGTCTACGGGCTGATCCGCGACGCAAGCCTGCCGCTGGGGCCGCGCTGGCTGCGCCCGGTCTCGGCGGTGGTGATCACCTCGGTGGTGGCGGGGCTGGCGACCGCGCCGCTGGCGGCGGCGCATTTCAACCTGTGGTCCCATTACGGGCTGGTCGCCAACCTGCCCAGCATGCCGGTCATGGGGCTGGTGGTGATGCCCGCGGCGGTCGTGGGAGCGGTGCTCATGCCGCTGGGCCTCGACGCGCCGCCGCTCTGGGTGATGGGGCGCGGGCTCGACGCGATCCTGTGGGTGGCGCACCGGGTGGCCGGTCTGGAGGGGGCGCGCGGCATGGTGCCGGTGCCCGGCCCCGCCGTTCTGCCGATGATGGCGCTGGGGGCGCTGTGGCTGGTGCTGTGGCAGGGCCGCGCGCGGCTGGCGGGGGGTGTGCCGGTGGCCGTGGCGCTGGGGCTGTGGCTGCAGGCCGACCGTCCCGGCCTGCTGATCGCGGATCGCGGCGGGCTGGTGGGGGTGATGACCGCCGAGGGGCGCGCCCTGAGCAAGCCGCGCGGGGGCGGGTTCGTTGCGCGCAACTGGCTGGAGAACGACGGCGATCCGGCGACGCAGGAAGAGGCGCATGCGCGCTGGGATGACGCGCTGCTGGCACCGTTCGGGATCGGGTTGCGCCCGGGCCGTGCGGCGGCACGCGGGCGGATAGACTGCGCGGGGGCGCGGCTGCTGGTGCTGACGGCCGAGCCGGAGACGGTGCCAGATGGCGGGTGCCGGGTCGTGTCGCCCCGGTCCCTGCAGGAGACCGGGGCGCTGGCGCGCGCCGGCCCCTCCGCGCCGTTCAGGAGTGCGGTGGCCGAGGCCGGGCGGCGCCCCTGGGCCCCGCCGCCGCGCCCTTGAAGCCCGGCGCTCGAAAACGGGACCCGGCTTTGGGGCCCGCTCACGCGACATCGGGGGGCCGGAGCGTGGCGCGGGCATGCGGCCCGGCGCAGGACGTTCCGGTGCCGGGCGGGGCACCGCGCAGCGACAGGCGG
>CAJXKX010000426.1 GCA_913055965.1 uncultured Roseovarius sp. | reverse complement strand
CCCGCCGACGCCGCGCAGGCCGAGGCCGGGGCGCAGCCCGCAGCAGAGGCGGAGGCCACGGCAGAACCGGAGGCATCCGTCGCGGAAAAGCCCAAGCGGACCCGCGCGCCGCGCAAGAAGAAATCCGACACCGAGAACGCGGAGGCGGCAGACAAGCCCGAGGCCGACGCGCCCGAGGCGGAGGCCAAGCCCAAGCGCCGCACGGTGTCGCGCAGCAAGAAGACCGCGGCCCCCGCGCCGGAGGCCGACGCGGCCGCCCCGCCCGAGGCAGAGGCCGCCCCGGCACCCGCTCCGACCGACCCGGCCGCCCCCGCGCCGGAGCCCGCCGCCGAAGAGCCCGCGCCGCAGCCGGTCGCGGAAGAGGCCGCGCCCGAACCGGTGGCCGAAAAAGCTGCACCGGCCCCGGAGCCTGAGGGCGACGAGCCTGCACCGACCCCCGAGCCGGTTGGCGAAGAGCCTGCACCGGCGACCGCCGGGCAGGAGCAGGAAGAACAGCCCCGGCCCAAGCGCCGCGGCTGGTGGTCCTTCGGCTGAGACAGGGGCCGCGCGCGCTCCGGGCCCTGGGCCGGGGCGCGCCGCACCGCTCAGCCGGTCTTGCGAATGAGATAGGTCTGCACGCCGCCCACGTCTTGGGTCGAGATCAGGTCATGCCCGCTCTCGGCGCAGAAATGCGGCACGTCGACGATCGCCGCCGGATCGTCGGCCTGCACCGCGATCACCTCTCCAACGGCCAGTGATTTCAGCCGCTTGCGCAGCTTGAGCACAGGGAGCGGGCAAAGCAGCCCGCGCGCGTCGAGGGTGTGATCCGGTGTCATGCGCCGTGAGATAGCGGGGCTGTTACAGCCTGTCCACAAGGATGTGACAGAGTGTCGGGTGACGCGGGGCCCGCAACCGGCTATGTGAGAGCCATGTTCGGAATCGAGATCATCGACGCGGCGCTCCTGCCCGCAATGTTCGTGGCTCTGCTGGCGGGGATCATCTCGTTTCTCAGCCCCTGCGTGCTGCCCATCGTGCCGCCCTATCTCGCCTACATGAGCGGGGTGAGCCTCAACGAATTGTCCCAAGAGGGCCATGCCCGCGCCCGCGCCGTGGTGCCCGCGCTGTTCTTCGTGCTGGGGCTCTCGACGGTGTTCCTGTTCCTCGGCTTCACCGCCTCGGCGCTGGGGCGGGCCTTCCTGCAATACCAGGACTGGTTCAACACCATCGCGGGCCTGCTCGTGATGGGCTTTGGCGCGCATTTCATCGGCGTCTACCGCATCGGCTTTCTCGACCGCGAGGCGCGGCTTGATGCGGGCGACCGGGGCGGGTCGTCGCTCGGGGCTTACGTGCTGGGGCTGGCCTTCGCCTTTGGCTGGACCCCCTGTATCGGCCCCCAACTGGGTGCCATCCTGTCGCTCGCGGCGTCCGAGGCCAACGTGACGCGCGGCACCACGCTTCTGGCGGTCTACGCCATCGGGCTTGGCGTGCCGTTCCTGCTGGTCGCGGCGTTCCTGCCGCGCCTCACCGGTCTCATGGGCTGGATGAAGCGCCACATGGCCCAGATCGAGCGGGTGATGGGCCTGCTCCTCTGGACCATCGGCCTCCTGATGCTGACCGGCGGTTTCTCGGATTTCTCGTTCTGGCTGCTCGAGACCTTTCCGGCGCTCGCGGTTCTCGGCTGAGCGTTCAGACCTCCATCGGGATCGTCACCGGCCCGTCATTGACCAGGCGCACCTGCATCTCCGCTCCGAACCGCCCGGTCTCGACCGGCACGCCCTGTGCGGCGAGCGCCGCCGCGAACCGCTCGTAGAGGCGACGGCCCTCGTCGGGCGGGGCCGCGGTGGAAAAGCCGGGACGGTTGCCGCGCGCGGTATCGGCGGCGAGGGGGAACTGGCTCACCACCAGCGCGCCCCCGCCGATATCCGTGACCGAGCGGTTCATCCGCCCTTCGTCGTCGCGAAAGATGCGCAGCTTGGCCACCTTGGCCGCCAGCCGGTCGGCGCGCGTCTCGTCGTCGCCCTGCATGGCGCAGACGAGGATCATCAGCCCCGCGCCGCAGCGCCCGACCGTTTCGCCATCGACCGTGACCTCGGCTTCGCTCACCCGTTGCAGCAACGCCCGCATCGCCCTCTCCCCGGTTTGAGGCGGATCAAGGAACTTCCCGTCTCCGCGATGTATCCGGGTGACACTGCAACGCATAGGAGGATGCCGCAATGGTTGAAAAATCGCATGTCGCAGGCTTCTGGCCGCAGCTTTACGAGCCGCTGCGCAATTTCGGCACGCGGGTGGCGGATTGGCTGGCCCCCGCCTCGGACGCCTCGTCGGACGAGGCGGCGTACCGGATCACGATGGAACTGCCCGGCGTCGAGGAGAAGGACATCGACCTGTCGGTGCATGACGGGGTGATCAGCATCAAGGGCGAGAAGACCGCCACGCGCGAGGAAAAGGGCGAGACGTGGTTCTTTACCGAGCGCCAGTATGGCAGTTTCAGCCGTTCGTTCCGCCTGCCGCCCGATGCCGATGGCGAGAAGGTCGAGGCGCATCTCAAGGACGGCGTGCTGAGCGTCACGATCCCCAGGCGCGACAGCGCCGCGCCGGAGGGGCGCAAGGTGGCGATCAAGCGCGGGTGAAGAGAGGTTGGCCTGCTCCTGCCATTAGGCGCAACGTTTGAGAAGCCGCGCAGCGCCCGACCGCGGGTGGGCGTTCAAACGGTTG
>CAJXKX010000425.1 GCA_913055965.1 uncultured Roseovarius sp. | reverse complement strand
GCTGCTTGCCGAAGGCGCGTCGAAGCCGGGAACCGGCTCGTCGGTGGTCACCATCAGCGGCTTGAGCTGACCATTGGCCACGAAACTCGCCAGCGCCGAGGTGTTGGTGCACAGGAACGTCGCCGTGCCGTTCAGCACCGCCGTCGCCGCCGCGCCGCCGCCCTTTTGCGGGATATGCGTGGCCTTTTCCAGCGGGTCCTTGACGCCGAACTCGTCGAGCACGAAGACCGCCGCCAGATGCAGCATCGAGCCCACGCCCGAAGAGCTGTAGCTCGTGCCCTCGCTCTCGGTCAGGCTCACGAGGTCCTCCATGCTCTCGATGCCGGAATCGGGCCGCACGGCACAGGCCACCGGGTTGATCTCGTACACGGTCACGAAACGGAAATCGTCGAGCGTGTAGGGCAGCGTCGCCTTCATCGCCGGGTTCACCGAATGCGAGCCCACCCGCGCGAACAGCATGGTGTAGCCGTCGGGCTTGGCGTTCTGCACCGCGACCGAGCCGGTCGCGCCCCCTGCCCCGGTGATGTTGGACATCACCAGCGTGCCGCCCACGGCCTTGCCCAATGGCTCGGCGATGGTGCGCGCGGAAATGTCGGTGGCCCCGCCCGCGCCATAGGGAATGACCATGTTGATCGGGCGTTCGGGATATTCGGCCAGCGCGGGCGCCGCCGCCAGCCCGAGGCTCATGGCGCAGGCCGCGCCAAGCGTTTTCAGTCGCATCGTCTCCTCCTCCTCTGTTCGGACGGCACCGCGTTTCGCGGATTGCACCGCCCCCCGGCTCAGGTGTAACTTTAAGCCAGCCTTTAAATAAGCAATATTCCGTTACAGCTTGTGTCACCAAAGCTTACGGTAAGGACAGCCCATGTCAATCCGCCGCCTGCGCACCCTCGTGGCCGTCCACGATCACCGGACCTTCTCCGCCGCCGCGGACGCGGTGTTCATCACCCATGCAGCCGTCAGCCAGCAGATGCGCAGCCTCGAGGAGGAATGGGGCGTGGCGCTCTTCGACCGGTCGCGCCGCACCCCCGAACTCACCCCTGTGGGCCGCGCCCTCGTCGCCCGTGCCCGCGACATCCTGCACGCCTATGACGGGCTCGTGCCCTCGGTCCTCGGCGACGAGGGCTTTGCCGGGGAAATCTCGCTCGGGGCGGTGCCGATGACGCTCACGGGGCTCACGCCGCTGTCGGTGCGGCTCCTGAAGCAAAGCTATCCGGGCCTGCATGTGCGCATCGTGCCGGGCATGACCACGCAACTCATTGCCGAGGTCGAGCGCGGCGCGCTCGATTGCGCGGTGCTGTCGCGGCAGGGCCCGCTGCCGCCGGGGATCGAGCATGCCGACATCGCCCGCGAACCGATGGAGCTTCTGGCCCCCGAGGACGTGACCGGCGAGGACGTGCGCGCGCTGCTGGCCGCGCATCCGTTCATCCGCTTCAGCCGCGACGCGGTGGTGGGCGGGCTGATCGACGGCTGGCTGCGCGAGCAGGCCATCCCGGTCAACGTGACGATGGAGTTGCAGGGACTCGAAGCGATCTCGAGCATGGTCCTCGCCGGGCTTGGCGTGTCGATCGTGCCCGCGCGCTGCGTGCGCGGCGCAAGCCCGCTGCCGCTGCGCCGCCTGCCCCTGCCCGAGGGCGCGCCGGTACGGCAACTGACCCTTGCGCATCGCCGCGACAATCCCCGCCTGCGGGTGATCGAGGCCATCCACGCGGCCCTCCTGGGCGCGGTCGGCATCGGCACCTTCCGCCCCGTCGCCCCGGCCGCGTCATGACCGCCGAGACGATCCTTCTGGTGATCGCCGGTGCTGCGGCGGGCGGGCTCATCAACGGGCTGGCGGGATTCGGCACCGCGCTCTTCGCGCTCGGGTTCTTCCTCAATGTCATGCCGCCGGTGCAGGCGGTGGCGGTGGTGGTGGTGCTGTCGGCGCTCACCGGGCTTCAGGGGCTCTGGGTGGTGCGCCACGCCATCGGCAGCAACACGCGGCGGCTGGCGCGGTTCCTCGTTCCCGGCATCCTCGGCATCCCGCTCGGGGTGCTCGCGCTCTCGGTGCTCGACGCGCGCAGCCTCAAGCTGGTGATCGCCGGATTCCTGATCCTCTACGGCGGCTATTTCAGCCTGCGCGCGCGCCTGCCCCGGTTCGAGCGGCCCACGCCCCTGCTCGACATGGCGGTCGGGCTCGCGGGCGGCATCCTCGGCGGCGCGGCGTCGCTCTCGGGCGCGCTGCCGATGATGTGGTGCGCCCTGCGCCCCTGGCCCAAGGCCGAAACCCGCGCGGTGCTGCAACCTTTCAACGTCACCGTGCTGGCGCTCACCGCGGCGGCGCTGGCGCTCAAGGGGGCCTACACGCGCGAGACGCTTCTTTATATCGCGCTCGCCCTGCCGGTCTCGATGCTGGCCGCGCAGGCGGGAATCGCGGTCTTTCGCCGCCTGCCGGATGCCGCCTTTCGCCGCTTGCTGATCGCGATGACGCTGGTGTCGGGGACGGTGCTCCTGCTGCGCGAGATGCTCTGAGCGCGCACCGGCGCGCACCGGCTAGAGCGCATGCACCACCGGCGGGCGCTCGCAGACCGCGCGGGCGATCTCGACGACATGGCGGTGATGCGTCAGATAGATCGCCTGCCCGCGCCGCCCGATCCGCTCCATCACCCGGCAGGCGGCGGCGGTGCGCTCTTCGTCGAAGGTCTCGAAAATGTCGTCGCAGAAGA
>CAJXKX010000424.1 GCA_913055965.1 uncultured Roseovarius sp. | reverse complement strand
TTCCGCGCGTCGCCACCAGAGAGAAGCCGAGATCGGTCAACAATTGCGCCGTATCCACCAGCTGCGGGGTCTTGTCGCTGTCCTTGACCGAGACAAACACGCGCCCGCTCTCGGGCAGGGTGACGCCCGCGCCCATCTGCGCCTTGAGGAAGGCGCGGGGGAAGGACACGTCCCAGCCCATCACCTCGCCGGTCGAGCGCATCTCGGGGCCGAGAATGGTATCGACCCCGGGGAAGCGGGCAAAGGGCAGCACCGCCTCCTTGACCGAGAACCACGGCATGTCCGGGTCGGCCAGCGTCATCTGGTCGGCCATCGGCAGGCTGCCGGGTGTCGCGCCCTCGGGATAGGGGCCGCGCGCGGGGAAGGCGTCCATCCGCTCTCCGGCCATCAGCCGCGCGGCGATGGCGGCAATGGCCGAATCGGTGGCCTTGGCCACGAACGGCACGGTGCGCGACGCGCGCGGGTTCACCTCGATCAGGTAGATATCCTCGCCCTTGACCGCGAATTGCACGTTCATCAGCCCCACGACGTTGAGCGCGCGGGCCAGCGCCTCGGTCTGGCGCTTGATCTCGTCGATGATCGCGGCCGGCAGCGAATAGGGCGGCAGCGAACACGCGGAATCGCCCGAATGCACCCCCGCCTCCTCGATATGCTGCATGATGCCCGCCACATGCACGCTCTCGCCGTCGCAGAGCGCATCGACATCGCATTCGATGGCCCCCGAAAGGTAGCCGTCGAGCAGGACCGGGCTCTTGCCCGACACGACCACCGCCTCGGCGATGTAGCGCTCCAGGTGGGGCATGTCGCGCACGATCTCCATCGCGCGCCCGCCCAGAACGTAGGAGGGACGAATGACCAGCGGAAAGCCGATTTCCTCGGCGATGGCCAGGGCCTGCGAATCCGTGCTGGCGATGCCGTTCTTGGGCTGTTTCAGCCCCAGCCGGTTCACCAGTTCCTGGAACCGCTCGCGGTCTTCGGCCAGGTCGATGGCGTCGGGGGTGGTGCCGAGGATCGGGATGCCCTCGGCCTCCAGCCCGCGCGCCAGCTTGAGCGGCGTCTGCCCGCCGAATTGCACGATCACCCCGTGCAGCGTGCCCTTTTCCTGCTCGACGCGCAGGATCTCCATGACGTGCTCGAAGGTCAGCGGCTCGAAATAGAGCCGGTCCGAGGTGTCGTAATCGGTGCTGACCGTCTCGGGGTTGCAGTTGATCATGATCGTCTCGTAACCCGCATCCGAGAGCGCGAAACAGGCGTGACAGCAGCAGTAATCGAACTCGATCCCCTGACCGATGCGGTTCGGCCCGCCACCCAGGATGACGACCTTCTTCGCCTCCGAGGGGCGCGCCTCGCATTCTACCTCGCCCATCATCGGGGCCTCGTAGGTGGAATACATGTAGGGCGTCTGCGCCTCGAATTCGGCGGCGCAGGTGTCGATCCGCTTGAACACGGCATGCACGCCCAGGTTCTTGCGCGCGCGGCGCACCTGTTCCTCGTCGCGGCCCGTCAGAGTGGCGAGGCGGGCATCGGTAAAGCCCATCATCTTGAGCGCGCGCAGGCCCTCCTCGGTCACCGGCAGGCCGTCGCGGCGGATGCGCTCCTCGGCCTCGACGATCTCGCGGATGCGGGCGAGGAACCAGGGGTCGAACGCGGTCGCGGCATTGATTTCGTCATCGCTCAGCCCGTGTCGCATCGCCTGCGCGATGGTGCGCATCCGGTCGGGGGTGGCGACCGACAGCGCGCGGGTGATCGCGGCCTTGTCGGGGGCTCCTTCGATTTCGACCTCGTCAAAGCCCGACAGGCCGGTTTCCATCGAGGCCAGCGCCTTTTGCAGGCTCTCGTGGATCGTCCGGCCAATCGCCATCGCCTCGCCCACCGATTTCATCGCGGTGGTGAGATTGGGCCTGGATCCGGGGAATTTCTCGAAGGCGAAGCGCGGGATCTTGGTCACGACATAGTCGATCGTCGGCTCGAACGAGGCGGGCGTCACCTTGGTGATGTCGTTGTCCAACTCGTCGAGCGTATAGCCCACGGCCAGCTTGGCCGCGATCTTGGCGATGGGAAAGCCCGTGGCCTTGGACGCCAGCGCCGAGGAGCGCGACACGCGCGGGTTCATCTCGATCACCACCATGCGCCCGTCTTCGGGATTGATCGCCCATTGCACGTTCGAGCCGCCGGTCTCGACCCCGATCTCGCGCAGCACCGCAATGCTGCCGTTGCGCATGATCTGGTATTCCTTGTCGGTCAGCGTGAGGGCAGGGGCCACGGTGATCGAATCGCCGGTATGCACGCCCATCGGATCGACGTTCTCGATGGAGCAGACGATGATCGCGTTGTCCGCGCGGTCGCGGACCACCTCCATCTCGTATTCCTTCCAGCCCAAGAGGCTCTCGTCGATCAGGATCTGGCTGACCGGCGAGGCGTCGAGGCCGGATTTGCAGTAGTGGATATAGTCGTCGCGATTATAGGCCCCGCCGCCGCCGGTGCCGCCAAGGGTATAGGCCGGGCGGATGATCGCGGGCAGGCCGACATGCTCGAGAGCGGCCATGCATTCGTCCATGTTGTTGGCGATGGTGGCCTTGGGGTTCTCGATGCCCAAGCGGTCCATCGCCTCGCGGAACAGCTTGCGGTCCTCGGCCATCTCGATGGCCTGCCGGTTGGCGCCGATCAGTTCCACGCCGAATGTGTCCAGCACGCCCATATCGG
>CAJXKX010000423.1 GCA_913055965.1 uncultured Roseovarius sp. | reverse complement strand
GGGCTTCTACGCGCCCGCGCAACTGATCCGCGACGCGCGCGAACACGGTGTCGAGGTGCGCGAGGTCGACATCAACCATTCCGACTGGGACTGCACGCTCGAGGAGGGCGCGGCGCCCCGGCCGGTCGAGATGGCGCACCAGCAGCTGGTCGGCACGATGCTGAGCAGCCATGCGGTGCGGCTGGGGCTGCGGCATGTGAAGGGGCTGGCGCAGGCGGATGCCGAGCGGCTGGTGGCGCGCCGGGGCCGCGGCTATGACAGCGTGCGCGATCTGTGGCTGCGGGCCGGGCTGAACCGCGCGGCGGTAGAGACGCTGGCCGAGGCCGACGCCTTCCGCAGCCTCGGGCTCGGGCGGCGCGACGCGCTCTGGGCCGCGCGCGCGCTCGACCCGCTGGGCGCGGCCGAACGGCTGCCGCTGTTCGAAGGCGCCGGGGAGTTGCAGCGCGAGGCCGAGGTGGCGCTGCCGCCGATGCCGCTGGGCGAGCAGGTGATCGCCGATTACCAGAGCCTCAGCTTCTCGCTGAAGGCGCATCCGATGAGCTTCCTGCGCACAGCCCTCGATCGCCGCCGGGTGACGCGGCACCGGGATCTCGCGCGGCTGCGCTCGGGCGCGCGGGTGACGGTGGCGGGGCTGGTGCTGGTGCGCCAGCGCCCGGGCACGGCCAAGGGCGTGGTGTTCGAGACGCTCGAGGACGAGACCGGGGTGATCAACGTCATCGTCTGGGCCACGATCTTCGAGCGGTATCGCCGCGCGGTGATCGCCGGGCGGCTCTTGCGGGTGACGGGCCGGGTGGAACGGCAGGCGGGCGTGATCCACCTCGTGGCCGAGTGCATCGAGGATATCTCGGAGATGCTCGACCGGCTGGCAGAGCCGGAGGCCGCGCCGCTTCCCCCGGCGGGGGAAAGCGGCTAGGCTCGCGCCCGAGACCGCCCCGCCCCTTTTTTCCGACCGAGCCGCCGCCCATGCCCCGCCGCCCCTGTCTCGCTGCCGCGCTGAGTCTCGCGCTTGCCGCCTGTCAGCCGCTGCCGCATGCCGCCGCGCCGCCGCCGGGGCTGGCCGAGGCCCCGCCCGGCGCGCCGCCCGGCACCTGCTGGGGCAAGCAGGTCTCGCCCGCCGTGGTCGAGACGGTGACCGAACAGGTAGAGACCGCCCCCGCCGTCACCGCGCCCGACGGCCGGGTGATCGCGCCCGCGCGCTACGCCACCGAGACCCGGCAGGTCATCGTCGAGGAGCGGCGCGTGCGCTGGATCGAAACGCCCTGCCCGCAGGACCTGCCGCCCGATTTCATCGCCTCGCTGCAGCGCGCGCTGGTCGCGCGGGCGCTGCACGCGGGGCCGGTGACCGGGCGGATGGATGCGCGTACCCGCGCCGCGATCCGCCGCTACCAGGCGGAGCGGGGGCTCGACAGCGACATCCTGTCGCTCGGGAGCGCGCGGGCGCTGGGTCTCGTGGCGCTGCCGCGCGCGGAGTGAGGCGTCATTCGTCGGCGCGCAGCCATGCGGGGCGCAGCACCACGATGGTGGGCCGGTCGGGCAGGCTGCGCAGCGAGACCTCGATCTCGCTGGTGCCGGGACGCTCGATCGCGAAACTGCCCTCCATCCCGGCGAGGAAGCGCTGCAGCCCGGAATCGGTGAACCAGTGCATCGGGATGACGATGCTCGCCTCCATCCGGCGCAGCACCGCGATCATCGCGTCGAGCGCCATGGTATAGCCGCCATCGACGGGGGCCATCACCACGTCCATCCGGCCCAGCGCGGCGTATTGATCGTCGGTCGGTTCGTGATGCAGATGGCCCAGATGGGCGATGCACAGCCCCTCGGTCTCGAACACGAAGATCGAGTTGCCGCGCGGCTCGCGCCCGGTGCTGCCCAGCCGGATATCGGTGGAGACGTTGCGGATGAGCATGGCACCGAGATCGAGGTGATGCTCCACCCCTTCGCCGAACTCTCCCCAGCCGCGCAGCACATGCGGGATCGCCGGGTCGGGGTTGGAGGTGAAATGCGTGGAATGGGCGTGGTTCATGGTGACCACGTCGGGGACGAAGGGTGCGCTGCCGAGGAAGCCCGCGTAATCCGTCACCGCCGACAGCCCGCCCGCCTGGATTAGGAACGAGGCGTGGGTGACGTAGCGGATGCGCACCGTGTGATCGGGCAGCGGGTCGCGATAGCCGGCCTTGTGCAGGTACTCGATCCCCGGCGCGGCATCGGCGAGGGCGATGCAATGGCTGGGGCGGCGCTCCTGCGCGGTGGCGGGTGCGAGGGTGGCCGCGAGCAGGACGAGGGCAAGGGAAAGGGCAGGGGCAAGTCGGATCATGGCGCGTCTCCTCTGGTCCAAGGTCAAGATAGCACGGATTGACGCTGCGTCAGCATCGGCCCGGCGCGCCGCGCCGCGGTATGG
Source organism: uncultured Roseovarius sp. (assembly GCA_913055965.1). Classification (GTDB taxonomy): domain Bacteria; phylum Pseudomonadota; class Alphaproteobacteria; order Rhodobacterales; family Rhodobacteraceae; genus Roseovarius. The sequence continues at coordinate 328 of CAJXKX010000423.1, read as the reverse complement.
CGCGGTTTTCTGCACCTGCAGTGTCACGGGCTTGTGCGAATCGCGGTGTCAGGCAATCTTGACACTCGGGAGGCGCATCATGGACAACCCGGACGCCGCGTTCGACCTTGAGACCTTTACGCGCACGGCCTCGCGTTTCGTGCTCAAGCGCAAGGTCTTTCCGCCCGACGCCGTCGAGGCGCTGGCGGGCGACGTGCTGCGGCGGCTCGCGGGCGGCGTTCCGATCCACGGGGCGGGCCTGCCGCCCGAGGTCGGCGACGCGGAGATCGCCGCGTTCTGCGCCGCCCTGATCGAGCCCGCGCCCGAGGCCGCGCTGCGCTATATCGAG
>CAJXKX010000422.1 GCA_913055965.1 uncultured Roseovarius sp. | reverse complement strand
GGGGGCCTTCGTCGCCCCCCGTCCGGCGGATTACCCCCTGGGCCGCCGCGTCCGCTTTCACGAGGCGCTGCGCGCGGCGGGCAGGCTGCCCGCCAAGGAGATCCTCGCCATCGAGACTCGCAGCGCCGACACGGAAGAGGCCGCGGCGCTCGGCCTCGCGCCCGGCGCGCCGGTGCACCTGTGCGACGGCATCTCGCAGGCCGACGGTGTGCCGGTTGCGCTCTTCCGCGCGTGCTTTCCCGCGGCACGCCTGCCCGGACTGCCCGATGCGCTCGCCCGGCTGCGCTCGGTCACCGCCGCGCTCGCCGAGGCGGGCGTGCCCGACTACACCCGCGCCTCCACCCGCCTCACCGCGACCGCCGCCAGCCCCACGCAGGCGCTGCATCTCGGCCTCGCGCCCGGCGCGCCGCTGCTGCGCACGGTCTCGGTCAATGTCGGCCCCGACGGAACCCCCGTCGAATACGGGCGCACCTGGTTCGCGGGCGACCGCATCACGCTCACGCTCTCGGACCCCTGAGAAACCGCGCCCCGCGTCACACCGCTGTCATACCCCGGCGCTACGAGACGGGCATTCGACGTCCCCATACCAGGCACGGATTTCAGCACGCAAAGGGGCGGCCCGTACGGGTCGCCCTATTGCGTTTCGTGGCGCTCGAGAAACGCCTCTGCGTCGAGGCCACGGAAATCCTCCAGCGCCGCGCGCAGCCGGGCATGATCCCAGTCCCACCACGCCAGCGCCATCATCCGCTCTGCCAGGCCGGGCGCGAGCCGCGCGCGCAGGGGCCGCGCGGGCACGCCCGCCACGATCGTGTAAGGGGCCACGTCGCGCGTCACCACCGCCCCCGCCGCCACAACCGCACCGTGGCCCACCGTCACCTCGGGTTTCACCTGCGCATTATGCCCGATCCAGGTGTCGTGCCCGATCCGCGCCACCCGCGCGCGGCGCTTGTCGAACCACGCGCCATCGTCCTCGGCATCCTCCCAGTAGGAGGCCGAGCGATAGAGAAAATGATGCAAGCTTGCCCGGTCCAGCGGATGATCCGTCGCCCCCACCCGCACGAAACTGGCGATATTGGCAAAGCGCCCGATCTCGGCATTGGCCAGATCGCAGGCCCGGTCGCAATAGGAGTAATCCCCCATCGCCACATGGGCGAGACGGCTGCCGCGCCCCACCTCCGTATAGGCCCCGAATTCGCAATCGGTGATCTCGCAATCGGGGTGGATCACCGCCCCGTCGGCTTGCAATCTCGGCATGTCTTGCTCCCCAAGAGATGAAGGCCTGCGGCGCGGGTATTTTTGCCAGGAAGAAGCACAACGCCCTGTTTCTTCTTGGTTCAAATACCCAATTCCGACGCCTCAGACCCCGCTGTCATCCGAAGCGATGAGCTTGCGCCGCAGCCAGCCCGATACCGTGTCCATCACCATCACCATGATCAGGATCAGCACGATGTAATAGCTCACCTCTTCCCAGTCCTTCTGCGTGATGATCGCCTGCGTCAGCAACAACCCGATGCCGCCGCCGGTGATCGCGCCGATGATGGTCGCGCTGCGGGTGTTGGATTCGAGATAGTAGAGAAGCTGGCTCAACAGGATCGGCGTGATCTGCGGGATGACGCCGAAGCGGTAGCGTTGCAGCGGCCTGGCACCGGTCGATTGCACGCCCTCGATCTCGCGCTTGTCGACGTTTTCCAGCGCCTCCGAGAACAGCTTGCCGAAACTGCCCGTGTCGGTGATCAGGATCGCCAGTGCGCCCGTCATCGGGCCGGGACCGAAGGCGCGGGCGAGGATGATCGTCCATATGAGCGCATCGACCCCGCGCACGAAATCGAACACCCGCCGCACCATGGCGCGCACCGCCATCAGCGGCGAGAAGTTGCGCGCCGCCGCAAAGGCCAGCGGCAGCGCCACGAGACCCGCCCCCATGGTGCCCAGAAACGCCATGAGCACGGTCTCGAAGAGGGCCCACATCACGTCCTTGTGTTGCCACATCCGGTTGTTCCAGATGTCGTGGAGGATGGCGGCGAGGTTGCTCTTGCCATCGACGACGCGGTCTCCAGACACCACCAGCCCCGCCAATTCACCAAAGCTCTTGCCGTAGAACGGGCTGTCCAGGGTGAACCAGAACAGCTCCCAGCCGAAGGCATAGCGCATCACCTCGGTGCGCGCCTTGGTCAGCGTCACGCGCCCGCCCTCGGTGGTGATATCGACGCGCGCGCTGCTCGCGCTGATCCAGTCGGGGACCGTGTCGGTCGGCAGGTCGAGCACCACGCCTTCGCGGCGCGACACTTGGGCCGTGATGAGCCCGTATCCCGGCACGTCATAGCGCAGCGTGTTGCCGTCGATTAGCACCTCGTGGCCGTGTTTCAGCGCCACGCGCGTGCGATCCTCGCCCTCGACGCTCACCCAGTCGGGACTGCGCCCCTCGGGCCATGTGCCCTTGTTCTCGCCCTCGACCGCGATGGTCAGACCGCCGGTGCGGTTGTCGCGGGTGACATGGGTCTTGTGGCTGTAGCTGTCGGCGACAAGGATGCGCGCATTGTCCATCCGCGCGCGCTCGGCCAGCCCCGGAATGTCGAACGCAAAGAAGATATAGACGAAATACGCCAGGATCACCGCCGGGATGGCGAAGGCCATCATCTTCTTGCGGCGGAAGAACCCGGAGGCGTCAAAGCCTGCCTCGCTTGCCATGGTCATGGTCTCATTCCCCTCCGATCAGCTTGTTGCGGTAGCGGCTCGACACCTGG
>CAJXKX010000421.1 GCA_913055965.1 uncultured Roseovarius sp. | reverse complement strand
GAGGGACGGCGCAAGCTTGCCGACCTGTCCGAGGAAGTCGGGCTCTCGCCCACGCCGCTTGCGCGACGCATCGCCCGGCTCGAGGCCGAGGGCGTCATCACCGGCTACGGCGCGCGCGTCGATCAGGACCGGCTCGGCCTGCCGCTCAACGCCTTCGTCTTCGTCGAGCTCGAACAGCACAGCCGCGACGCGATCCGCGCCTTCGAGACGCGGTTGCGGCAGTTCGACGAGGTCATGGAATGCTACCTGATGACCGGCACCCGTGACGTGCTGATCCGTGTCGTCGCGGCCGATCTATCGGCCTTCGACCGGTTTCTCGAGGACGGATTGATGCAAATCCCCGGCATCCGCGCCATGCGCACGAGTTTCGCGCTGCGCACCATGATCCGGCGCGACGCGCTGCCCGGGGCATGAGGACGCGGCCCGCCGGGGTCAGAGCAACGCGGCGATCCGCGCCATGGCCTCTTCGATGGCTTCGGTGGAATTGGCGTAGGAGAACCGCAGGAATCCCTCGCCCCCGGCACCAAAGGACGTGCCCGCGATCGCGGCCACGCCTGCTTCCTCCAGAAACCGGTCCTGCGCCTCGCCCGCGCTCATCCCCGTGCCCTCGATATTGGCAAAGGCATAGAACGCCCCGGCCGGATCGGTGCAGCGCACCCCCGGCAGCGCATTCAGCCGCGCCACGATCAGCCGCCGCCGCGCGTCGAACGCACGCATCATCTCGTCCACCGCGTGCTGCGGGCCGGTGAGCGCGGCGATCCCGGCATATTGTGCGGCGGCGTTGACGCAGGAATGATCGTTGATGCACAGCCGCGTCACATGCGGGATGAGGCTCTCGGGCCAGACCGCATGACCCAGCCGCCAGCCCGTCATCGCATAGGTCTTGGACCAGCCGTCTAGCAGGATCAGACGGTCGCGGATCTCCGGGTATTGGAGCAGCGAGACATGCGCGCGCCCGCCATAGAGCATCCGGCTGTAGATTTCGTCCGACAGCACGGCGACATGCGGGTGATCCGCCAGCCCCGCCACCAGCCGGTCCACCTCGTCCCGCGGCGTGACGCCGCCGGTCGGGTTGGCGGGGCTGTTGAGGATCAGAAGCCGCGTCGCAGACGTGATCCGTGCCAGCACCGCCTCGGCCTCGAAGGCAAAGCCGTTCGCCTCGGCCAGCGGGTAGGGCACGGCGCGCGCGCCGCTGTAGTCGATCACCGATTTGTAGATCGGAAAGCCGGGATCGGGATACAGGATCTCGGCCCCCGCCTCGCCGAACATCAGCCCGGCAAAGAACATGGTGGGCTTGCCGCCGGGCACCACCACCACGCAGCCGGGATCGACCTCGGCCCCGTGGCGTGCGTGCAGGTCGGCGGCCACCGCCTCGCGCAGCGCGGGGACACCATTCGCGGGCGTATAGCCGTGATGGCCGTCGCGCAGCGCCCTGATGCCCGCCTCGACGATATGCGGCGGCGTCGGGAAATCGGGCTGCCCGATACCGAGGTTGACGATGTCGCGCCCGCCCGCCGCCAGCGCCTGCGCCCGCGCCAGCACGGTAAAGGCCGACTCGGTGCCCAGCCGCCGCAGGCTTTTCGCCAGGATCATTCCGCTCATCCGTGTCTTCCTTTCGTCATGTCCGGCCGTGCCGCAGGATCGTGGAATAGAGCAGCAGGCCATGATCGCCCAACTGCCGCTCCACCGGGGCCCAGAGCGCTCCGAACGCGATCGGATCGACCCCCGCCTGCCGTCCGATCTCGGCCAGCGTGCGCCGCCCGTCCACCGCGGCGATGAGCGGCGCGGCGCGCCGCGGCAGGTCGGGCCGCGCCTCGATCCCGTCCATGCGCAGCACCGGGCGCTGCCCCTGCGCCACGGCGCGCGCCAGATCGGCGGCGCGCACCCCCTTGAGATGCGGCACGAGGCCGGGCTTGCCGCCCTTCGCCGGGCCGCGCGCCTCGGTCGCGCGCACCGCGTAGCCCACATGGGTCTTGATCGTGCCGGTCAGCTTCTCCGCCAGTGCCATCCGCGCCACCTCATCTAGGTGGGCGGGCGGTTTGGTGATCCGCGCGAGATCGTAAAGCGCGGGCATGGCAAAGCCCGACAGCGCCCAGCCCGTCGCTTCCAGCATCGCCAGCAGCGCGCCGACGTCGAAGGCCCGGTCCTGGCTGTGCAGCAGCAGATCGTAGAACCCCGCATCGCTTTCCTTGTGATCCCCGAGGTTGGGGTTGCGGCGAAACGGGTGCCCCTCGGGCAGCGCCGCCACCAGCTTGCGCGCCGCCCTCAGCCGCGCCTCGGGCGACTGCCCTTCGAAGAGTTGCCCGAACGCCTCCTGCAACGGGTAGACGCCCGACCGGCCATAAGGCGCATAGACCATGAACCCCATGCCGCCCCCCGGTGCCAGCGCGGCCAGCAGCGCCCGGAACCCCGCCGCCGGATCGGGCAGGTGATGCAGCACCCCGCAGCAATCGATATAATCGAACGTGCCCAGATCGGCGGCTCCAAGCAGGCTGCCGGTGACGAAGCGGATGCCCCTGAGGCCCCGAACCTCCGCCCGCGCCTCGGCCACCCGCCGCGCAGCGGCCGAAAGATCGAGATAGGTGATCTCCGCCGCCCGCCCCGCATCGGCCATCTGCTGCGCCACCTGAATGAGCCCGTCGCCGGTGCCGCCGCCCGCCACCAGCACGCGCAGGGGGCGCGACCAGTCGCGCGCGCCGCCATGGAGGAAATGGTCGATCTCCAGCACATGCGAGGGCGAGCCGG
>CAJXKX010000420.1 GCA_913055965.1 uncultured Roseovarius sp. | reverse complement strand
AGACCAGTAGCCGTCTTTTTCTGTTTGGTGTTTTCCGCGACGTCTGCGTTCGCACAGTTCGTCAATACCAGTACGATGACACCGACGCTCAGTTTTCCTGATCCGGGTCCTGTCAACGCACCCGTTACAAAGGATACGCACCGCCCGTAACCGGCGGGCGGTTCGAACCTAAAACCACTGCCCCGGCTCCATCAGGCCGAGATCCAGCAACTGGCGCGAATGCCACTCGAACGGGGTGGAGTTGTGCCACCTGAAGGTCTCGATGTCGAAGGTGGAGCCGGGGTTGCGTTTCAGCGCCTTCGCGGTGCGGAACGACACAACCGCCGCCGTCAGGTTGTGATGCCACGGGCAGGCATAGGTGTTGTATTCCTCGTCCGAAAACGTGTGATCCTCCCGCAGTCTCAGGCCCGGCGCGGCCCGGAACAGCGCGATCCGGTCGATCTTGCGCCGGTGGCGCGGCACGTGTTCCTCGTAGCGCCAGCGCAGCCCGCCAAAGAAATCCAACTGCCGCTCCCTGGGGTGGTTATGGTTCTCGGGGTCGTTGCGCGCCAGCGCGTAATAACCCGAACGGTCTATATGCGCGTCCTCCAGCGATACCGCGCCGGGATGCGCGTCCAGATCGCCGGCGTAAAGGTCGATCACATAGGCCAGCATCGCGTCGCGCCGTTCCTCGGTGTGAAAGGCCAGCATCTCGCCCACCGTGCGGGTCTCGCAGAACGGGTAGAACAGGTATTCGGCGTTGTAGCAGTAATACATCCACAGCCCCGGCGCGGCGGCGGCGACGGTGTTGACCGCGGTCACCGGATCGTCGCCCGCGGGCGCGTCGAAGCGGATGCGGCGCAGGGCGGGCACGGCGGTCACGTCGGGGGCCACGGCAAAGCCGTCGGGCGCAAGCAGCAGCACCGTCCGGAACCCGAGATCGAGGTGGTGGCGCAGGGTCGAGTCGAGCTCGGTCTCGTCCTCGGCAAAGATCATCGCCACCGGGCCGCGGGCGAGCGCGCCCCCCGGCGCGGCGAGGAATTCGGAGAGCGTGGGTGCGTTCATCGGTCGGTCCTGCCCGGTTTTGCGCAGGTTCGGCAAAACCGGCGGGCATTGCAAGAGGGGTGCGCCCTGATGTAGGAGCCGGGCGAGATACCAGAGGCAGGAGCCGGGCGCATGGCCGATCCCAAGAAGCTCTATATCCGCACCTATGGCTGTCAGATGAATGTCTACGACAGCGAGCGCATGGCCGAGGCCATGGGCGGCGCGGGCTATGTCGAGACCGGCGACGCGGCCGAGGCCGACATGATCCTGCTCAACACCTGCCATATCCGCGAGAAGGCCGCCGAAAAGGTCTATTCCGAACTGGGCCGGCTGCGCGGGCTCAAGGCCGCCAATCCCGATCTCAAGATCGGCGTGGCGGGCTGCGTGGCGCAGGCCGAGGGCGAGGAGATCATGCGCCGTCAGCCGCTGGTCGATCTGGTGGTGGGGCCGCAGAGCTATCACCGCCTGCCGCAGATGGAGGCGCGGGTGCGCGCGGGCGAAAAGGCGCTCGACACCGATTTCCCGCTCGATGACAAGTTCGACACGCTGCGCATGCGCCCCAAGGCAAAGCGCGGTCCGACCGCGTTCCTGACCGTGCAGGAGGGCTGCGACAAGTTCTGCGCCTTCTGCGTCGTGCCCTACACGCGGGGGGCCGAGGCGAGCCGCCCGGCGGCGCGCGTGCTGGAAGAGGCGCGCGACCTGGTGGAACGCGGCGTGCGCGAGATCACCCTGCTGGGACAGAACGTCAACGCCTATCACGGCGAGGGCGAGGGCGGCGACTGGAGCCTCGCGCGGCTCATCCGGGCGCTGGCGGACATCGACGGGCTGGAGCGCATCCGCTTTACCACCAGCCACCCCAACGACATGACCGACGACCTGATCGCGGCGCATGGCGACTGCGCCAAGCTCATGCCCTATCTGCACCTGCCGGTGCAGTCGGGCAGCGACCGCATCCTCAAGCGGATGAACCGCAAGCACACCGCCGAGGACTATATCCGCCTGATCGAGCGCATCCGCGCGGCGCGGCCCGATATCCTGATTTCGGGCGATTTCATCACCGGATTCCCGGAGGAGACCGAGGCGGATTTCCAGGCCACGCTCGACCTGATCGAGGCGGTGGAATACGGACAGGCGTTTTCCTTCAAGTATTCCACCCGCCCCGGCACCCCCGCCGCCGAGCGCCGCCAGGTGGACGAGGACGTCAAGGCCGAGCGGCTGCACCGGCTGCAGGCGCTGATCACCGCGCAGCAGCGCGCGGTGCAGGACGCGATGGTGGGCCGCACGGTGGGCGTGCTCTTCGAAAAGCCGGGACGGCTGCCGGGGCAGATGGTGGGCAAGTCCGATTACCTGCACGCGGTGCATGTCTCGGATGCGGGTCTTGACGTGGGTGACCTGGCGCGGGTCGAGATCGTGGAGAGCGGTGCCAATTCGCTGGCCGGGCGGGTCGTGGGCTAGCCCGCACGAATGTGGCGGGAATGCGGCGCGTTGGGGATTGTTTCCGGTCCGTCCACAATATCTGGTGAAATTCGCTTCACAAACAGAGCAATTCGGCTAAAATCCGTGCCATCGGGATGACGGCCGCGCCAGGAACGGGCGCGCGATCTGCAACGGGGGACGGGGACAGTGGTGAGTGAGCTATCGGGAAAACTGCGCAGGGTCGCGGCGGGGGCCGCTGCGGCGGCGCTGGGCGTCGCGGTCCTGGCCGGGGCGGCGAGCGCCCAACAGGGACAGCG
>CAJXKX010000419.1 GCA_913055965.1 uncultured Roseovarius sp. | reverse complement strand
GTGCTGGTGGGCATGGGCGCGGTGGTGATGAACGGCGCGGTGATCGGCGAGCCCGACCGGATGACCGCCGTCCGCGTCATCGAGTGACGTGAGCCCCGCGCCCGCCCTGCCGCCGCGCGCGCTCGCCCCCGGGCTCTGGGCGCTGGAGGGCGCGCAGGTGGCGTGGCGCATGGGCGTGCCGATGCCGCTGCGCACGGTGGTGGCGCGGCTCTCGGGCGGGGCGCTCTGGGTGCACGCGCCGGGGCCGCTGTCGCCCGAACTGGCCGACTGGCTGGAGGGGCAGGGGCGCGTCGCGCATCTCGTGGCTCCCGCCGCGCCCGATCTGCCCTGGCTCGACGCCTGGCAGGCGGCCTGGCCGGCGGCGCGGCTGTGGCGAGGGGAGGGGATGTCCGAGGCTCCCTGGCGGCGCGAGATCCGGCCGCTCAGCGCCTCGGGAACCGACTGCGAGACCGTGTTCCTGCACCGCGAGAGCCGCTCGGCGATCCTGTCGCGGCTGGTGATCGCGGTCGAGACCGCGCCGCTGCCGCCCTGGGCGCGGGTGCTGGTCTGGCTTGCCGGGATCGACGACAGCGACGGCAAGCCGCCGCCCGGCCTGCCGGGGCGGCTGGGCGGGCGCGGCGCGGTGGGCGACCTGGTGGAGCAGGTGCTCGACTGGGGGCCCGAGCGGCTGGTCCTCACCCACGGGCGCTGCTACGAGGCCGATGCGGGCGGCGAACTCCGGCGCGCCCTGCGACGGATCATGCGCGACCGTCTGTGGGACCGGGCCCTGACCGAGGCCAAACGACGCTGACCCCGGGTCACATTCACGTGGGCGGGTCTGGTTCGAATCCGGTGCAGGGGCCATCCTGACGGCGTCTCTCACGCCTGCAGGAGCGCGCGCCCCATGTCCCGTCCTTTCGCCTTCCCTCTTGTCGCCCTCATTGCGGCCCTCATCGTCGCGGCCCCGGTCCTTCACGCCAACCCGTCCGCGTGGCGCGGGGAATGGCCGCAGACCGATTTCTCGCAGACCAGTATCCGCGACTGGTCCGAAATCCGCTCCGGCGGGCCGCCCAAGGACGGCATCCCGGCGATCGACGATCCGCAATTCCTGCGCGCGGGCGACAAGCACGGCATCGAGGGGCCCGAACCCGTGATCACCGTCGAGATCGACGGTGCCGAGCCGCGCGCCTACCCGATCCGCTACCTGATGTGGCACGAGATCGTCAACGACACGGTGGGCGGCATCCCCGTCGCGGTGACCTATTGCCCGCTGTGCAATTCCGGCATGACCTTCGACCGCCGGGTGAAGGGCCGGGTGCTCAGCTTCGGCGTTTCGGGCAAGCTGCGCCATTCCGACATGGTGATGTATGACCGCGAAACCGAAAGCTGGTGGCAGCAGGCCATCGGCGAGGGCATCGTCGGCGAGATGACCGGCGTCGAGTTGCGCCACCTGCCGACATGGATGGAAAGCTGGGATCAGTTCCGCGCCCGCAACCCGCAGGGGCTGGTGATGGCCGAGCCCCGCTTTCGCCGCTCCTACGGGCGCAACCCCTATGTCGGCTATGACAGCCTGACGCGCCCGTTCCTCTATACCGGCGAGAACCCGCCGCACGGCATCCCGCCGCTGGAACGGGTGGTGCGGGTGGGCGACCGCGCCTGGCCGCTCACCCGCATCCGCGACGAGGGCGGCATCCGCGAGAGCGGCGTCGCGATCACGTGGGAAAGGGGGCAGGCCTCGGCGCTCGATCACGGTGTGATCTCGGAGGGGCGCGACGTGGGCACCGTGAGGGTGCGCGACGCGCAGGGCCGCGACGTGCCCCATGACGTGATGTTCGCCTTCGCCTTCCATGCGTTCTGGCCTCAGGGCACGTGGATGGTGCGGTAAGCCACGCATCCTCACCCGGTCACGGGGACGGGACCGGGGGCTGCGCGCGACGCGCCGCTTGACTTCCCGCCGCGCCGCCGCCATATGGCGATCAACCGACATTTCCTGCCGCGTGAGCAGCCGGACCCCGCAGGGGCCTACTTCACGAAATGTCGCGGACCTGTTCCCAAAATCACGCGTGGGGCCAAGACCTGTCAGGGGCAGGGGGCATGCGGCCCTGTGTCCGCCGGGCAGGATCAACCACGACGACCGGACGGTGCCGTGCAATCCCTGCGCGTGCGCCCCGAAAGGACACGACTTGAACCTCTTCGAAGAAATGGGCCTGCCCCATTCGCTCGCCGCAAGGCTGTCGGCCCAGGACATCACCGAGCCGACCCCGATCCAGACCCACGCCATCCCCCATGCGCTCGACGGCCATGACGTGATGGGCCTCGCGCAGACCGGCACCGGCAAGACCATGGCCTTCGGCCTGCCGCTGGTGGCGCGGCTGATGGAGGCACCGGGGCGGCCCGCGCCCAGATCCGTGCGCAGCCTGATCCTCGCCCCCACCCGCGCACTGGCCAGCCAGATCCGCGACTCGCTGCTCACGCTGGTCAAGGACAGCCCCATGCGCATCGGCCTCGTGGTCGGCGGCGCGGGCATCGGCCCGCAGATCAGGCGGCTGGAGCGCGGCACCGATATCCTGGTGGCCACGCCCGGGCGGCTGCTCGACCTGATCGACCGGCGCGCGCTCGGCCTCGATGCCACCGAATTCCTCGTGCTCGACGAGGCCGACCAGATGCTCGATCTGGGCTTCATCCACGCGCTGCGCCGCATTGCCGGGCTCTTGCCCGCCGACCGGCAGACCATGCTGTTCTCGGCCACCATGCCCAAGCAGATGGAGGAAATCGCA
>CAJXKX010000418.1 GCA_913055965.1 uncultured Roseovarius sp. | reverse complement strand
CGCGGGCCGAGGACGTGCCCGCGCGCGTCCGCGCGCTGGTCGAGGAGCGCCGGGCGCTGGCCAACGAGGTGGCGCAGCTGCGCCGCGAACTGGCGATGGCGGGCGGCGGTGCGCAGGGCGCGTCCGCGCCCGAGCCGCGCGACGTGGGCGGCGTGCCGTTCCTCGCGCAGGTGCTGACGGGTGTCGAGGGGCGCGACCTGCCGCCGCTCATCGACGAGCACAAGGCGCGGATGGGCAGCGGTGCCATCTTGCTTATTGCCGATACCGGCGGCAAGGTGGCGGTGGCGGCGGGCGTGACCGCCGATCTCGCGGGCCGCGTCTCGGCTGTCGATCTGGTGCGCGCGGCGGTGCCCGCGCTCGGCGGCAAGGGCGGCGGCGGTCGCCCCGACATGGCGCAGGGCGGCGGCAGCGATATCGGCGGGGCCGAGGCGGCAATCACGGCAGCGGAGGCGCTTCTCGCCTCCTGAGGAGGGGGAATGAGCGCCTATATCATCGGCCGGATCACGGTCACCGACCCGCGCGATTACGCGGCTTATGCCGAGCAGACCGAGGCGCTGGCGCGCGAGTTCGGCGGGCGGTTTCTCGTCAAGGGCGGGGCGCAGACGGTGATCGAGGGCAATTGCCCCGACCGCCACGTGATCCTCGAGTTTCCCGACCGGCAGGCGGCGCTCGACTGGTACAATTCCGACGCCTACCGGCGCATCCTGCCGCTCGCCCTCTCGGCTTCGAGCCGCGATCTCGTCGTGGTCGACGGGGTCTGAAACCGTCACGCCTCAGCAAAGGATACCCGAAATGCCGGCTCTCTGGATCGCCCATGTCACCGTCACCGATGCCGAGGCCTATGGCCGCTACGCGGCGCTGGCCGGCCCCGCGATCGCGGCGCATGGCGGCGAGTTCCTGGCGCGCGGCGGGCGCTACGTGCAACTCGAGGGGCGCGGGCATGCGCGCAACGTGGTGGCGCAGTTTCCCAGCCTCGAGGCCGCCGAGGCCTGCTATCGCAGCCCGGAGTACCAGCAGGCGCTCGATCATGCGCGCGGCGCGTCCGAGCGCGACGTGGTGATCGTCGAGACGACCGGCTAGACGCTGCCGGCCTCCGCCCTAGCTCATGTGCAGAAGCGGAGGCGTGCGATGAGACTTCTTCTGACGATCTGGCTGTCGGTGTGGGCAGGATGGGTGGCGGCGGAGCCGCCGGACCAGTTGTACGAACCCGGGGTGGTGGCGCTCATGCGGCATGCGCTGGCACCGGGCACGGGCGATCCGGCGGCGTTTTCGCTCGAGGATTGCAGCACGCAGCGCAATCTGGATGCGCGCGGGCGCGCGCAGGCACGGCGCACGGGCGCGGCGCTGCGGGAGGCGGGCGTGCGCTTCGATGCGATCTGGTCGAGCCAGTGGTGCCGCAGCCGCGACACCGCCACGCTGATGGGGCTGGGCCCGGTCGAGGAACAGCCGCCTCTCAACTCCTTCTTCGCGGGCCGTGGCGACCGCGCGGCGCAGACCGCCGCGACGCGCGAGCTGATCGCGGCGATGCCCGCCGATGCACGGCTGCTGCTGGTCACCCACCAGGTCAACATCACCGCGCTCACGGGGCGGGGCGTGGCCTCGGGCGAGATCATCGTGACGCGCCGCACCGGGCAGGGGCTGGAACCGGTGGCGCGCTACATGATCGCGCCCTGACCGGCGAGGCTCAGGTCTGCTTGGCCGCGCGCTTGCGCTCGTGCGGATCGAGATGGCGCTTGCGCAGGCGGATCGCGGTGGGCGTGACCTCGACGAGTTCGTCGTCGTTGATATAGGCGATGGCCTCTTCGAGGCTCAGCGTGATCGGCGTGGTCAGGCGCACCGCCTCGTCCGAGCCCGAGGCGCGCACGTTGGTGAGCTTCTTGCCCTTGAGGGGGTTCACCTCGAGATCGTTCTCGCGGCTGTGCTCGCCGATGATCATGCCGGTATAGATCTTGGCCTGCGCGCCGATGAACATGCGGCCGCGATCCTCGAGATTCCACAGCGCATAGGCCACCGCCTCGCCCGATTCCATCGAGATGAGCACGCCCGCGCGCCGCCCCGGAATGGGGCCGCGATGCGGCACCCAGCCGTGAAACACGCGGTTGAGCACGCCGGTGCCGCGCGTATCGGTGAGGAATTCGCCGTGATAGCCGATCAGCCCGCGCGAGGGGACATGCGCGATGATCCGCGTCTTGCCCGCGCCCGAGGGCTTCATCTCGACAAGGTCGCCCTTGCGGGGTCCGGTGATCTTTTCGATCACCGCGCCTGCGTATTCGTCGTCGACATCGATCGTGACCTCTTCGAGCGGCTCGATCCGCGCGCCGGTCTCGTCCTCGCGCATGAGCACCTGCGGGCGAGAAATGCTGAGTTCGAACCCTTCGCGGCGCATGTTCTCGATCAGGACGCCCATCTGAAGCTCGCCGCGGCCCGACACCTCGAACGCCTCGCCGCCCGGCGTGTCGGCGACGCGGATCGCGACGTTCGATTCCGACTCGCGCATCAGGCGCTCGCGGATCACGCGCGACTGGACCTTGCTGCCCTCGCGGCCCGCGAGCGGGCTGTCGTTGATGCCGAAGGTCACCGTGATGGTGGGCGGGTCGATCGGCTGCGCCGGCAGCGCGTCGCTGACGCCCGTGTCGCACAGCGTGTCGGCCACCGTCGCACGGGTCATGCCGGCCAGCGCCACGATGTCGCCGGCCTCGGCCTCGTCCACGCCGGTGCGCGCAAGCCCCCGGAAGGCGAGGACCTTCGAGACGCGGAA
>CAJXKX010000417.1 GCA_913055965.1 uncultured Roseovarius sp. | reverse complement strand
GTGGCGAGGTCGAAACCGAAGGTGCCGGCCTGGCCGCGCAGGTCGTGCAGCAAGGCGCGGATCGCGCGGATCGCCGCCGAAGAGGGCGTGGCGCAGCTTGTCCATCTGTCGGCCATCGGCGCGAGCGCCGCGTCCGAGAGCATCTATGCCCGCACCAAGGCGGCGGGGGAGGCGGGGATCCTCGCGCATTTCCCGCAGGCAATCATCCTGCGCCCCTCGGTGATCTTCGGGGCCGAGGACCAGTTCTTCAACCGCTTCGCCGGGATGGCGCGGCTGTCGCCCGCGATCCCCGTGGTCGGCGGCGCGACGCGCTTTCAACCGGTCCACGTGGACGACGTGGCGCAGGCCGCGGCCAAGGCAGCCATGGGCCTTGCAGAGCCGGGCATCTACGAGCTTGGCGGGCCGGAAGTGGCCAGCTTCCGCGAGTTGATGGCGCTGATGCTGCGGGTGATCCGGCGCAGGCGGCTGATCCTCGGTATCCCCTTCGGGATCGCGTCGGTGATGGCCGCGGTGATGGAATTCGTGGAAACGATCACCTTCGGCCTCGTGCCGCCGCAGATCACCCGCGACCAGGTGCGCAGCCTGCGGTCCGACAACGTGGTGAGCGTGGGGGCGCGGACATTCTCCGATCTCGGCATCGACCCGGTGGCGATGGAGGCGGTGCTGCCGGATTACCTGTGGCGCTTCCGGACCGCCGGCCAATACGAGGCGATCCACGAATCGGCGCGCAATCTCAGGGCCTGAGCCGGCCCTGACGCGCTCTCAGCCATAGGCGATGACGAGCAGCAGCGCGCCGAGGGCGATGCGGTAGACGACGTAGGGCGTGAAACTCACCCGGTCGAGAAAGCGCATCATCAGGCAGAGCGCGGCCCAGGCCGCGCCGAAGGCGAACAGCCCCGCGAAGGCCGCGCGCCACAGCAGGTCCAGCCCGGCATCCGCCTGCGCGAGATCGATGGCCAGCACCGCGCCGGTGGCGAGCGTCGCCGGGATCGACAGGAGCATCGAGAGCCGCGTGGCGTCGCGCCGCTCGAGCCCGATGGCGCGCGCGCCGGTGATGGTGATGCCCGAGCGTGACACGCCGGGGATGAGGGCCAGCGCCTGCCAGAGGCCCATCAGCATGGCGCGCCGCAGCGTCCAGTCGGGGGCGCGCACGGATTGGGGGGCCACCCGGTCGATCCACCACAGAAGGATGCCGAAGACGATCATCGTCCAGCCGATCACGCGGATGTCGCGCAGCGCGTCCTCCCATCCCATCGCCACGATCACCATGCCGAACAGGATGAGCGGCAAGGTGGCGAGGATGAGGTTGCGGGTCAGGGCGGCCTCGGGGCTGTGCGTCCTGCCGCGCAGCAGGTCCGCCACGCCGCGCCCGGCGGCGGACGAGTCGGCATGGAAATAGACGATCACGGCGAGAATCGAGCCGAGATGCACGGCGACGTCGAGCGCGACATCCTCTTCGCCGGTGCCGTTCACCTGGTGCAGCAGCGCGAGATGCGCGGAGGAGGAAATCGGCAGGAATTCGGTAATACCCTGGATGATCGCGAGCAGAAAGAGCGTGAACAGCGTCATCGAACGGGTCCCGGGCCAAGATGCGGCCCGTATAAGGGTCTGAGTCTCAGAGACAAGTGATATAAAAGAACCGGATCGGACCTATAAATCCTGATAAATACCTTCCAAGGCGTTCGGGGGCGTGATAAACCGTTAAATAGGTCAGTAAGAGTGACTTTTCATGCCGATGCGGATGGTATAGAAGGGCGCTCTCAGGATTCCGGGAGGTGAGGACGTGGCAAAGCAACCCATGCTGAAATTCGTGACTGTCGGGCGGGACATGCCCGAGAAGCGGACGGCAGAGGCGCGCAGGCAGGATTTCCATGAAATCTATGCCGAGTATGCCGACGAGAAGGCGAAGGAGCAGGCCGGGCGGTGCAGCCAGTGCGGCGTGCCCTATTGCCAGACGCATTGCCCGCTGCACAACAACATCCCCGACTGGCTGCGGCTCACCGCCGAGGGGCGGTTGAAGGAAGCCTATGAAATCAGCCAGATGACCAACACCTTCCCCGAGATTTGCGGGCGTATCTGTCCGCAGGACCGGCTGTGCGAGGGCAATTGCGTGATCGAGCAATCGGGGCACGGCACGGTCACCATCGGCGCGGTGGAGAAATACATCACCGACACCGCCTGGGAGGAAGGCTGGGTCGAGCCAATCGTGCCCAAGGCGGAACGTGTTGAATCTGTTGGAATAATCGGTGCAGGCCCCGGCGGGCTGGCGGCGGCGGACGTGCTGCGGCGCGCGGGCGTTCAGGTGACGGTCTATGACCGCCACGACCGGGCGGGGGGCCTGATGACCTATGGCATCCCCGGCTTCAAGCTGGAGAAGGACGTTGTGATGCGCCGGATCGAGCAACTGGCGCAGGGCGGCGTGGAGTTCGTGCTGGATTGCGAGGTCGGCACGGATATCGGGTTCGACGAAATTCGCAGCAAACACAACGCGGTATTGATCGCGACCGGGGTCTACAAGAGCCGTGAGCTGGAGGCGCCGGGCGTGGGGGCGCACGGGGTGGTGCGAGCCATCGACTATCTGACGGCGAGCAATCGCGTGGGGTTCGGCGACACGGTGCCGGAATTCGACAGCGGCGAGTTGAATGCCGAGGGCAAGCGCGTGGTTGTGGTCGGCGGCGGCGACACCGCAATGGATTGTGTGCGCACGGCCATCCGGCAGGGCGCGAAATCCGTGACCTGCCTCTACCGGCGCGACCGCGACCACA
>CAJXKX010000416.1 GCA_913055965.1 uncultured Roseovarius sp. | reverse complement strand
CGGACCAGATCGCGCCGGGCCTGCTCGCCACCGATATCGGCTTTGCGCAGGTCCTGCTGGGGCGCAAGGGCAAGGTCTCGCGCTTCCTGCTCGGCCCGGGAGAGAGCGCACCGCTCGCCGAGGTCACGGATGTCGCGCTGCGCCGCGTCGCGCCCGCATGGGGCAGCGCCCCCCAGATCGCCGACAGGTCGCTTGCCATACGCGCGTGGACCTCGGCCAGGATGCGGTCGCGCGCGGCGGGATCGAGCGCGTCGAGGCTGTGGCGGGCGGCGCGCAGGTCGAGCGGATCGCCGGTGGCGAGGGCCGTGTCGACGGCGGCGCGGCAGGGCGCGCAATCGGCGCTGTCGGTCCCGGCGAGCACCTGCTGCAGGGCGGTGAAGAAGCGCAGGTCGGCGGGGTCGGGCATGAGGCGGGCCTGTCGTGTCCGGGCGATGCGGCGAGTATCGGGGCGCGGTCATGACCGGTCAAGACCGCGATATCCGCTCGCTGCTCGACGCGCGGCTCGAGCTGATCCGCGCCATCGCGGAGGCCAACAGCGAGGCGCTGCGCCTGCAGCAGATCGCGGGCGGGATGATGTTTCTCGACCAGAAGGACGAGGAGGACGGCACCGTCGCAGACCCCCGCGCGCCCGAGCGTGACGCCAACGCGGCGGCGCTGGAACGGTGCCGGGACCATATCGAAACGCTCGAGGCGCGGCTGTCCGATCTGGACCGCGCTCTCGGGGCAGCCACGGAAGGCCAGACGCCATGACCCGGCACGCAGCACCGCCCGCCATGTCGCTCTTTGATCTGATCGCGCGGTCGTGGGAACTCGGCGCGCCGGTTCGGGATATCCGGTTCAACGTGGTGGGCTCGTCCGTCGCCGTGACCATGGAGGACGGCACGATGGCGTTTGTGCAGGTGCGCGATGCCGAGGCGCCGGAGACGCGGATGCGCACCGAGGTGGATAGCGGCCGGATGACCATTCGCCCGCGCGCGCAGGCGCTGCCGGTGCCGGTGCGCAGCGACGGGCCGGTCGCCGCGCCGGATCACGGCCTGTGGCAGGTGGCGCAGCAGGGCTTTGTCTTCGTGCATCGCGACGGGCATGAAATCTGGCGGGCCACTGCCAGGGGGCTGACGGTGCGGGTCGCGCGGGCGGGCGCGGGGCCGGTGACGGCGCTGTCGGCGCTGCCCGGCAAGCGGGGTCTCCTGGTGGCGCGGGGGCGCGCGGTCGAGGTGATCTCGCCCGAGGATGCGGGCTGCTTCGGCGCGGTGGAGCTGGATCACGACGTGGTGCGTATCGCGCCCGCGCCGGGGGGCGCGCGCGCTGCTTGCTGGGGTCCGGGGCGGGTGACGATCCTCGACATGGCGGGGCCGTGCCCGGTCGTCTCGATCGCGACCGGGGGCGCGGCGGCGTGCCTGGAATGGTCCGCCGACGGGCGCTGGCTGGTCGGGGGATGCCGCGACAAGGCGTTGCTGGTGGTGGATACCGAGGCCGCGACCGCGGACCGGATCGTGGATTTCCCGGGGCCGGTCGCCTCGGTGCGGTTCAGCGGCGCGGCGGGCGCGATGCTGGCCTCGGGGGCGTTCCGGGTGGTCGGATGGCGCATGCCGGACCTGCCGTTCGGCGCGCATGAGGGCACGCCGGTCGAGACCGGCAGGCCCGGACTGACCCTCGTCGAGCGGATCGCGCCACACCCGCTGCGCGACCTGTGCGCGGCGGGCTATGCCAACGGGCTGGTCACGCTGTGCCAGATCGGCAGGCGCGAGGAGATGATGCTGCGCGAGGGCGGCGGCGCGCCGGTGACGGCGCTGGAATGGTCGCCCGACGGCACGCATCTGGCCATCGGGACCGCAGGCGGACAGGCCGCGATCGCGACCTTTCCGAAGGCCATGTTCAAGTGAACCCGAAGGGAGGGGAACGATGACTGAGACCCTGAGCGCCGAGGAGCAGAGCAAGGATCGCCATTTCCAGGCCCTCGCGCGGATCGCCGAGGAGATGATCGACGATCACGGCAAGGATTTCGCCACCGGGGCGCTGATCCTCGCCGCGCAATGGATCGCGCAGGGGCGGATCGGCAAGGGCGAGGACGCGGTTCACTAGGCCGTGTCCCTGCCCGTGTCCGTGTCGGCGGGCGCGGGCCGCAATTGATCTTCGGGGATGCCGGTCAGGCTCCGGATCTGGGCGACGAGGATGGTGCAGAGCGGCGCGGCGAGCGGGACAAGCCCCCCCGGCGACGCGCGCCCGGCCCGGTCGAGCAGGTCCGTGAGGCCGGGTGTCACAAGCTGGGCATAGGCGCAAAGCTCATGAATGCGGAATGTCGCGAAATAGAGGCTGTCATCGCTCATCGCGGCCTTGTCGCGGGGCGAAAGCCGGGCCGTGGTGTCGAGCAGGTTGCCGTGCACCGCCGTGCCGAGCACCGTCAGCACCGATTTTCGCCACCGGGCGTAGTCGGTATCGGCGGAATGGTCGATGCCGACGCTGTAGAGCCGTTCGGAGATCGCCTTGAAGGCGCGCCCGCCCGCGATATGCCGCCGCCAGAAATCCGTGGCGTCCTCGGCGGTGCGGCACTCGGCCAGCCGCGCGGCGAGCCGGGGCCGGATCAGCAGCACGAGCGCGGTATCGACATCCTCGGAGAGGGCGCGGGCGATCTGCATCGCGGGCATCGGCAGGGGGGTGAGGGCCAGCAGGCGCAGCGCGGCCATCTGCTCGGTCAGCCGGGCGGTGATCCCGGCGAGGCCGTGCCACTGCGCCGCCGTCATGCCGCCGAGGCCGCCCGCGTGCGCGGCCGCCGCG
>CAJXKX010000415.1 GCA_913055965.1 uncultured Roseovarius sp. | reverse complement strand
AGCCGCGTGTCACGGGAGTGTCATCTTCGTCGGTGAAAAGTCATTTTGACGCAGCGCACTGTCATGCCCTTCGCTCACGCCGCCAAGGAGACGTCCCATGTCCCGCAAGGTCTTTGTCTGGGTGGCCCATCCATGCGCCACCTCCTTTTGTGTCGCTCTCGCCGATGCCTATCAGGAGGGGGCCACCGGGTCCGGGGCCACGATTCGGCGTATGGATCTGAACGCCATGCGTTTCGATCCGTATTTCGAGGGCTACGGCCCGGACATGCCCGCACTCGAACCCGACCTATTGGCCTGGCAAGAGAATATCGCCTGGGCGGATCATCTGCTGATCGTGCATCCCTATTGGTGGGGGGCGATGCCCGCGCGGGCCAAGGCGGTGCTGGACCGCGCGCTGACCTCGGGTTTCGGCTTCAAGTATCACAAGCGCGGGATGGGGTGGGACAAGTTGCTGACGGGCCGCACGGCGGATGCGATCCTGACCTCGGACACCCCGCCCTGGTACGACACGCTGGTCTACCGCAAGCCAGGACGGCGGGTGCTGCGCAATCAGGTGCTGAAATTCTGCGGGATCAAGCCGCGCAAGATCGTGCAGTTCGGCACGATCAAGACCGCCAATGAGGCCAAGCGCGCCCGCTGGATCGAACGGGCGCGCGACATGGGCCGCAGCGCGGGATTATGAGACGTCCTTGTAGCTGACTTCGCGCTTGTCCGCCCCGGTCTTTTCGCGGCGCACCAGCAGGCGGTTGAGCGCGTGGACATAGGCCTTGGCCGAGGCCACGACCGTGTCGGTATCCGCCGACTGCCCGGTGACGATGCGGCCCTCTTCCTCCATGCGCACGCTGACCGTGGCCTGTGCATCGGTGCCCTCGGTCACGGCGTGGACCTGGTAGAGTTGCAGCCGCGCCTCGTGCGGAAAGAGCGCCTTGACCGCGTTGAAGGTCGCGTCCACCGGTCCGTCGCCCGTGGCCTCGGCCGAGACCTCGCGCCCGTCGATCAGCATGGTCAGGCTGGCCTGCTGCGGCCCCTCGGTGCCGCAGACCACCCGCAGATGCCGCACCTGCAGACGGTCCGTCTCGTCATCCAGCCCGGCATTCACCAGCGCGATCAGGTCCTCGTCATAGACCTCCTTCTTGCGGTCGGCGAGTTCCTTGAACCGCACGAAAATGTCGCCCAGCTGGTTATCGGCCAGGTCATAGCCCAGGTCGTGCAGCTTGGCGCGGAGCGCCGCGCGCCCCGAATGCTTGCCCATCACGATGTTGGTGGCGGCAAGGCCCACATCCTCGGGGCGCATGATCTCGAAGGTCTCGGCGTTCTTGAGCATCCCGTCCTGGTGGATGCCCGATTCGTGCGCGAAGGCGTTCTTGCCGACGATGGCCTTGTTGGGCTGCACGGCAAAGCCCGAGACAGCGGCGACGCGGCGCGAGATATGCATGATCTTGCGGGTGTCGATGCCGGTCTCGAAAGGCATGATGTCCCCGCGCACGCGCAGCGCCATCACCACCTCTTCCAGCGCCGTGTTGCCCGCGCGCTCGCCCAGCCCGTTGATCGTGCATTCGATCTGCCGCGCGCCGCCCGCGACGGCGGCGAGCGCGTTGGCCGTGGCCATGCCCAGGTCGTTGTGGCAATGGGTGGCAAAGACCACATCTTCGGCGCCCGGCACCTCGGCGATCAGGCGGCGGATCAGATCGGCGCTTTCCACCGGCGCGGTATAGCCCACCGTGTCGGGTATGTTGATCGTGGTGGCCCCCGCCTTGATCGCGATCTCCACCACGCGGCAGAGATACTCCCACTCGGTGCGCGTGGCGTCCATCGGCGACCATTGCACGTTGTCGCAGAGGTTGCGCGCGTGCGTCACCGTCTCGTGGATGCGCTCGGCCATCTGATCCATGTCGAGGTTGGGGATGGCGCGGTGCAGCGGCGAGGTGCCGATAAAGGTATGGATACGCGGGGATTTCGCGTGTTTCACGGCCTCCCAGCAGCGGTCGATATCCTTGAAATTGGCGCGGGCGAGGCCGCAGATCGTGGCATTGCGCGCCTGTTTCGCGATCTCGCTCACGGCGCGGAAATCGCCCTCGGAGGCGACGGGAAAGCCCGCCTCGATGATATCGACGCCCATCTCGTCGAGCAGCCCGGCGATTTCGAGCTTTTCCTCGTGGGTCATGGTGGCGCCGGGGCTCTGCTCGCCGTCGCGCAGCGTGGTGTCGAAAATGACCACGCGGTCCTTCGCTGTCTCAGTCATGTCGGGTCTCTTCTGAAATGATGTCCGTGGGCCTTGGGGCGCGGGGGGTGCACATCCTCTGAGCGCTCGCGCCGCGGGGCACGCTCAGAGGCGGCTAAGCAGGAGAAGGCCGGGAAGCGCGCGCAGGCCGACCGCGCGCGAGGGCGCGCCGTGCGGCATGGAGATATGGGCCTGCGTCATCATGGCGGACACTATAAGAGCGGCTGCCGCGCTTGAAAAGCGCGAATTTGGCAGGCGGTCCCGCTTGAAGCGCGGGCGCGCCCGGCTAACTCTGCCGCCATGGACAAGGCATTGATCATCGGCGCATCGGGCGGCATCGGCTCGGCGCTCTCGGAGGCGCTCGTCGCGCGGGGCGTGGCGGTCACGGGGCTGTCGCGCAGCGTGGACGGGCTTGACGTGACCGACGAGGACAGCGTCGAGGCCGCTTTTGGGCTGCTCTCGGGCCCCTTTGACCTGATCTTCGTGGCCACGGGGGCGCTGGAAATCGGCGGGGCGCGGCCCGAAAAGGCGCTCCGGCAGGTGAGCGCGCGGGCGATGATGGAT
>CAJXKX010000414.1 GCA_913055965.1 uncultured Roseovarius sp. | reverse complement strand
CGAAACCGGGCTGCCGGTCACGAAAGACGGCTTTCTGCGCGTGGGGGCCGATCTGCGCGTCGAGGGGCAGGAGGCGCTCTTTGCCGCGGGCGATTGCGCGCATCTCACCCATGCGCCGCGCCCCAAGGCCGGGGTCTACGCCGTGCGGGCCGCCCCGGTGCTGCGCGACAACCTGCGCGCGGTGCTGAGCGGCGGGCGCACGCGCGCGTTCCATCCGCAGCGCGATTATCTCAAGCTCATCTCGCTGGGCGGCAAATCGGCGCTGGGCGAAAAGCTGGGCCTCGCGTTCGGCGGGCCGCTCCTGTGGCGGCAGTTCCACGATCTGCCGCGGATGGCCGCGCCCGCGCCGCCCGGCGTCAGGGCACTGTCGGACGAGGACGCGCCCGATCCGCTCTGCGGCGGCTGCGGGGCCAAGGTGGCGCCCGGCGTGCTGTCGGACGTGCTGGCCGCCGAGCCGGGGCAGGCGCTGCCCGGCGTGCTGACCGGACCGGGCGACGATGCGGCGGTGATCGCGGTGGGCGGCGCGCGGCAGGTGCTGACCACCGATCACCTGCGCGGCTTTACCGAGGACCCGGGCGTCATGGCGCGGATCGCCGCGCTGCACGCGCTGGGCGATGTCTGGGCAATGGGGGCGAGGCCGCAGGCGGCGCTCGTCTCGGTGACGCTGCCGCGCATGTCCGAGGCGCTGCAGGCCCGCAGCCTGGCCGAGATCATGGCGCAGGCGGGCGCGGCGCTGCGCGCGGCGGGGGCCGGGATCGTCGGCGGGCATTCGACGATGGGGGCCGAGATAAGCATCGGGTTCACCCTCACCGGCCTGCTGGAGCGCGACCCCGTCACCGTGGCGGGGGCCCGCCCCGGCGATGCGCTGATTCTGACGCGGCCCATAGGGTCGGGCGTGCTGCTGGCCGCCGAGATGCGCGGGAAGGCCGACGGGCGCGACATCGCGGCGCTGATGGCGGCGCTGCAGGTGCCGCAGGGCGACGCGGCGCAGATGCTGGCGGGCGCGCATGCGATGACCGACGTGACGGGCTTCGGCCTCGCCGGGCACCTGATGGCGATCTGCCGCGCCTCGGGCGTGGGGGCCGAAATCGACCTCGCCGCGTTGCCGGTCTACCCGGGGGCCGAGGCGCTGGCCGCGCGCGGCGTGCGCTCGACCATCTGGGCGGCCAATGCGGCGGCGGCCCCGGTCGCGGGCGGCACGGGCGCGCGGGGCGACCTCTTGCACGACCCGCAGACCGCAGGCGGACTGCTCGCCGCCTTCGGCCCCGAGGACGCAAGCGCCCTGCTGCCCCGCCTGCGCGCCGCAGGCCACCACGCCGCCGTGATCGGACGGGTGGTGGCCGGGGCCCCCGCCCTCTCTGCGCGGGACCACGCCGAGGGCTGAGCGCCGGCGGCCCGCGGTGCCGCGCGGCCCCGAGAAAGCGGGGCCGTCCTGCCGTCGCCGTCTAGTCGAGATGGGCGCGCTCGGCCTCTGCCGACAGGGGCGGGGACGCGCCGGTTGCCGCATAGAACGCGTCGAGCGCCTCGAGTGACGAGGCCGGCGCGTAGCCCTGCGCGCCCGAACCGGTGGCCATGGCAAAGCGCAACGACCAGTCCGCCCCGTCCCGACAGGCCACACCGACATAGCCGGTGCCGTCGGGGGCCACGGTCTCGTATTCCCGGCAGAACGCGCCCGCGCCATCGGTGAAGGACGCCACCACGACGACGCGCCGCCCGTCCGGGAGCGCCGCCTCGGCGCCCGAGGACAGGGTGCCGAGTTGCGCCTGCACGGCGGCGCTCAGGACCGGCGTGGCCGTCGTCGGCGCGCCGGGCGCCAGCAGCACCCCCGCCGACAGACCGACCGCCAGCGCCAGCGACGCGGCCAACGCCATCGGCTGCCAACCGGACAGGCGGCGGCGCAGCGGCACCACCGTCCCCGCCTCGGGCGCGGTGGCCGCGCCAAGGCCGCGGATGCGGGCCTCGAGGCCGGGCGAGACCGCCGCCGCAGGATCGGCGATCGCCGCCTCGCGGGCCGCCTCGGCGGTCTGCACATAGAGCGCGTAGCGCGCCGACAGGGCGGGATCGGCCCCGATCCGCGCGCGCAGGCGCGCGGCCTCGTCGCCGCCGATCTCGCCATCGGCGAGCGCCATCAGGGTGTCATCGTCGATATCCATCGTCGCGATCCTTTGCATTGCAGGGCGTCAACGGCCCGGCCCGCCCTTTATTCCCGTCTTTTCGGCAAGGGCGCGCCGCGCCCGGCTCAGCCGGCTCATCACCGTGCCCTGCGGGATGCCGAGGGTCTGCGCCGCCTCGGCATAGCTCAGCCCCTCGACGCAAACGAGGTGCAGCACCGCGCGCTGATCCTCGGGCAATGTCGTCATGGCCGCCCGCACCGATTGCAGCGTCAGCCGGTCATCGGCCTGCGCGGCACTGTCCACCGGGTCGGCCTGCGGGATGTCGTGGATATCCACCGTCTCGCCCCGCGTCGCATCGCGGCGCAGCATGTCGATCCAGGCATTGCGCAGGATCCGGAAGAGCCACGCCTCCAGCCGCGTGGCGGGATCGAACTGATGGCGCGCACGAAAGGCGCGCTCGGCGGTGATCTGCACGAGGTCGTCGGCGACATCGGGCCTGCGGCACAGCGACAGCGCGAACCGCTTGAGGTTGGGCAGCAGGGCCACGATGTCTTCCACGAAAGAATCCTGCATGACCCACACTTGACGCCCGAACCGAATTGTCCGGGAATAATTAGCGGCTTCTGACGTAATACAACAGATGGCATCTTTCTCGGCCGTGGCAAAAGGAGATTT
>CAJXKX010000413.1 GCA_913055965.1 uncultured Roseovarius sp. | reverse complement strand
GGGGCGGCGCGGGCGTGCTGGAGGCGCGGGTCGCGCGGATCGAGCCGTCGGGCCATACGCGCGTGTCGGCCCTCGGGATCGAGGAGCAGCGCGTGGACGTGGTGTTCGACATCCTGTCGCCGGTGGCCGGGCGCGAGACACTCGGGCACGGCTTCGCGGTGTTCCTGCGGGTTGTGGAATGGGAGCGCGAGGACGTGCTGCAGGTGCCGCTCAGCGCGCTGTTCCGCCAGGGCGGCGGCTGGGCCGTTTTCGTGGAGGATGCAGGCGCGGCGCGACTTCGGCGGGTGGAGGTCGGACGGATGAACGACCTGTCGGCCCAGATCCTCGACGGGCTCACCGCCACCGAGGCGGTGGTGGTGCATCCCGGCGAGCGGATCGGCGAGGGCACGCCCATCGTGGCCCGCCCGCCCCCCTGAGGATGCGCAGCCGATGCGCCGCCGGGCGCAGGCCCGATGCCCGGCCGCGCCCGGCCCGCCATCCCGCCGCCGCCACCGATGCAGGCATGCCACGCCCCGCGGTCAGACGGCAGAGCGCCCCCGGGACCAGCGGGCCGCCTGCCGTGCGTGGACGGATAATCGTTGGCAAGTGGCGGAGGGGGCGGGACCGGGATCTGACGTTCGCTGCCTCATAAGTCATCGTTTCTGTTTTCCAGGCTGCCTTTCAGATCGCCATCCGCACAAGAAGCGACTGCCATCCATTGCGAACGTTGCCGACCCACGGCTATTCCGCCGCATGAGTCACACGGTCCTGCCTTGGCGCCAGCCCGAACTTGCGGGCGTATTCACGTGAGAACTGGGCCGAGCTTTCGTAACCCACTCCGAAGGCGATCTCGGAGACCTTCCCGTTCGTGCTCCGAAGCGCCTCGCGGGCGCGCAACAGGCGCAGGTCCTTCTGGTACTGCAGCGGAGACGTGCCCGTCACCGACTTGAAATGCTCGAAGAAGGCGGAACTGCTCATGCCCACCTTGTCCGCGAGATCACCGACCACGAGCGGGCGGGCGAGGTCCGACTGGATCTCGCGCGTGGCCTGGAAGATGCGGCTGGCCGTCGTTTCGTGCCAGAGCAACTTGCGCAACGGCTCCGCATGGGGGCCGAGCAGGAGCCGCGCATGGATTTCGCGTGCCGTGATCGGGGCCAGCAGGCGTCGCGAGGCTTCGCTGTCGCAGTGCCGGAGATGGCGCAGAAGTGCGTCCTCCATCTCCAGGTCGGTCTGACAGAGCGAGATCGAGAACGGGTCCGGCTGACCCAGGGCGCGGGCCGGCGCCACATCGGCGGCGAGACTGCGCAGGAGGTCGAGGTCGACCGGGAAGACCAGCGCGACGTAGGGGCGATCCGGCGCGGCCTCGGTGATGCGCGAGACGACCGGAAGGGCATGGCTGACGACAAGGGATTGCCCGTCGGCGACGCGCAGGGTTCTCTTGCTCGTGCCGACCTCCTTGGCGCCTTGCAAGACGAGGCAAAGAAGCGGGCGGTAGACGGTCGCCTCCTGTCCGGTCGGCGCGCAATGCCGCAGGAAATGCAGGCCGCTCGGGGCATGCGCGAGCGCACCTTGCGCCGGTCCTTCCCGGTCGAGCAACGCCGTTGCGTAACGCAAGAGAGCTCTGTGGGTCATGCTTTCCTCCTTGCGCCGCGTGTAGCACAGG
The DNA here is from genome assembly GCA_913055965.1 of uncultured Roseovarius sp. Classification (GTDB taxonomy): domain Bacteria; phylum Pseudomonadota; class Alphaproteobacteria; order Rhodobacterales; family Rhodobacteraceae; genus Roseovarius. The sequence continues at coordinate 1,157 of CAJXKX010000413.1, read as the reverse complement.
TTCCCCAGCTCATTGTGCAAAAAGCACCGCGCTCGGAGGATCAGGCAAGAAATTCGGCCAATCGTGAAAGATTGGCGGCGCCCAGCGCATTACGGTCGACTAATCAACACACGAGGAGGACGAGCATGGCGAAGGTCTTGATCACGGGGATAGCGGGCGGCTTCGGCAAGCCCACGGCGCTGGCGCTGCTGGATCGCGGGCACGAGGTTGCGGGCAGCGTGCGCAGCCGCGAGGGGCGCAACTCCGAAGCGGTCGCTGAACTGGAGGCCGCCGGTGCGCGGATCGTCGAGATGGACGTGACCGATACGGCCAGCACCGAAACCGGTATGGCCGAGGCCATCGCGTCGCTCGGCGGTCTCGACGTTCTGTTCAACAATGCCGGGATCGGCTCCTACGGGATCCAGGAACTGATGGCGCCCGAGGACATGGCCCGCGTCTTCGACGTGAATGTCACCGGCGTGCAGCGGGTGATGCGCGCTGCCCTGCCCCATCTGCGCGCGCAGGGGCGCGGCACGGTCCTCTACACCTCCAGCCTGATCGGACGGATCGCGACGCCCTTCTACGGCACCTATTCCGCGTCGAAATGGGCGCTGGAAGCCATCGTGGAATGCTACCGGACGGAGCTCTCGGGCTTCGGAATCGAATCCTGCATCATCGAGCCCGGGGCTATGCCGACAGCCTTCTTCGACGGATTGGTCGTGCCGAACGAGCCCGAGCGCGAGGCCGGTTACGGCGAGTTCGCGCAGGTGCCCGCGATGTCGGCGGCGGGCCTCGCCCAGATGCTGGAAGCGACCCCCGCGCAGCGTCCCGAGCGGATCGCCGAGGCGGTGGTGGCGTTGCTCGACATGCCTCACGGGCAGAAACCCTTCCGCACGGTCGTCGACCATACCGGAGTGGGCCCCGAGATCGAACGCTACAACGACGTGCTGCACGACGTGACGCGCACCGTCCTGACCAATTTCGGCATCGAGCGGATGCTCGACTTGAACACCTGAACGCCTGAGGAGAAAGACATGAAGACCATCCTGATCACCGGCGCCTCCTCCGGCATCGGCAAAGCCACCGCCCTGCGCTTCCAGTCCGAGGGCTGGAACGTCATCGCCACCATGCGCGACCCCGCCGCCGGGGGCGATTTGGCGGCGCTCGACGACGTCCAT
>CAJXKX010000412.1 GCA_913055965.1 uncultured Roseovarius sp. | reverse complement strand
TGCCCGCCCGCCCCCTGCCGATGCAGCGCCCCGCGCCGCGCGACCCCCGCCCCGAGCCGCTGCCCCGCAGCCGTGGGCCGGAGGCGGGCGAGAACCCGATCGAGACCATCCTGCGCAGCCTCTTCGGCAACTAGCGGGCAGGGCGCGCGCGCTCTGCCCGTCTTCGCCGCCTCGTCCGCGCCACCTTGTCGAGCCGCGCGCGCTGGGCTATCACCGCCACCCGAGCCGACAGGAAGAATGCGATGCGCGCCGAGACCCAGACCCTTGTGACCGAGATCGAGAAATCGCTCGAGCTTCTGCGCCAGCGGCTCGGCTGGGAGACCGCGCATCACCGGCTCGAGGAATTCAACGCCCGCGTCGAGGACCCGACCCTCTGGGACGATCCGGAGCGCGCGCAGAAACTGATGCGCGACCGGCAGGCGCTGGTCGATGCCTTGGGCACGCATGATTCCATCAGGCAGGAGCTCGAGGATCAGCTCGGCATGATCGAGCTTGGCGAGGCCGAGGGCGATTCCGAGGTGGTCGCCGAGGCCGAGGAGGCGCTCCGCACGCTCGCCAAGACCGCCGCCGCCAAGGAACTCGAGGCGCTGCTCGACGGCGAGGCGGATGCCAACGACACCTTTCTCGAGATCAACGCGGGCGCCGGCGGCACCGAAAGCTGCGACTGGGCGGCGATGCTGGCGCGGATGTACGTGCGCTGGGCGGAGAAGCGCGGCTACACCGTCGAGTTGCAATCGGAAAGCGCGGGCGACGAGGCGGGCATCAAATCCGCCGCCTACAAGATTTCGGGGCACAACGCCTATGGCTGGCTCAAGTCCGAATCGGGCGTGCACCGGCTGGTGCGCATCTCGCCCTTCGATTCCGCGGCCAAGCGCCACACCTCGTTCTGCTCGGTCTGGGTCTATCCTGTGGTGGACGACAATATCGAGATCGAGGTGAACCCCGCCGATATCCGCATCGATACCTATCGCAGTTCCGGCGCGGGCGGGCAGCACGTGAACACCACCGATTCGGCGGTGCGCATCACCCATATCCCCACCGGCATCGTCGTGACCTCGTCGCAGAAATCCCAGCACCAGAACCGCGATATCGCCATGAAGGCGCTGAAGTCGCGGCTCTACCAGCAAGAGCTGGATCGCCGCAACGCCGCCATCAACGAGGCGCATGACAGCAAGGGCGATGCAGGCTGGGGCAACCAGATCCGCTCTTACGTCCTGCAGCCCTACCAGATGGTCAAGGATCTGCGCACCGGCCACGAGACCTCGGACACCAAGGGCGTGCTCGACGGCGATCTCGATCCGTTCATGGCCGCGACGCTCGCGCTCGACGTTTCGGGCAAGAGCCGCGCCGAGGCGCAGGGAGAGGGCTGAGCGGGCCGGGAATCACGGGCGCGCGCGGATTGGTGCTTTCATCGGGCGCGGTGAATGTCTAGATAAGATCAATGAAGTTGCCGGGGGCGCGCGCCCCCGTGACCAGGGAGAAGAGAGATGCTCAACAATATCGGCCTTCCCGGCCTTCTGCTCATCGCCGTGGTGGTGCTGGTGCTCTTCGGGCGCGGCAAGATCTCGTCGCTGATGGGCGAGGTCGGCAAGGGTATCACCTCGTTCAAGAAAGGCGTTGCCGAGGGCAACAAGGAGATCGAGGATGGCGCGAAAGACGAAGAGACCGCCGAGACCGCGCGCGACGTGACGCCCGCGGAAAAAGAAAAAGACAAGGCCTGATCCGCAAATGTTCGACCTGGGCTGGACCGAGCTTCTGGTCATCGGCATCGTCGCGCTGATCGTGGTCGGCCCCAAGGACCTGCCCGGCATGTTCCAGGCCGTGGGCAAGTTCGTGGGCAAGGCGAAGGGGATGGCACGCGATTTCAGCCGCGCGATGAACGAGGCGGCCGACCAGTCGGGCGTGAACGAGATCCAGAAATCCTTCAAGGCCGCGTCGAACCCGATGAAGACCGCGATGAACGAGGTCAAGAAGACCACCGAGGGCGTGACCCGCGACCTCGACAAGGCCACGCGCCCGCCCCTCGATCCCGAGCGGCAGGCCGCCGCCGACAAGATCCGCGAGAAATCCGCCGAGATGGCCAGTGCCCGCCGCGCCGCCGAGGCCGAAGCCGAGGCGCAGGCAAAGGCTGATGCCGCCGCACCCGCCGCTGCGGGCACCGGCGAGGCCGCGCCCGCAGCCGGAGACGACAAGGCATGAGCGCGCAGGACGACGAGCTCGAGGACAGCAGCGCCCCGCTGATCGAGCATCTGGCCGAGCTGCGCACGCGGCTCATCCATTCGGTCGTGGCCTTCATCGTCGGCATGGTCATCTGTTTCACCGTCGCCACGCCGATCTTCAATTTCCTCACCGCGCCGCTCTGCTCGGTGCTGGCCGAGCGCGGGCAGGATTGCGACCTGATCTTCATCTCGCCGCAAGAGGGCTTCTTCGTCGCGATCAAGGTGTCGCTGCTGGGCGGCTTCATCCTCGCCTTCCCCTACATCGCCAACCAGATGTGGCGCTTCGTGGCGCCGGGCCTCTACAAGTCGGAGAAGGGGGCGTTCCTGCCCTTCCTGATCGCGTCCCCGTTCATGTTCTTTCTCGGCGCGGCCTTCGCCTTCTACGTGGTCACGCCGCTCGCCTATGATTTCTTCCTCGGCTTCCAGCAATTCGGCGGGCAGGGCGAGGCGCTGCCCGAGGGCGGGCAGAACGCGGCCCCGCTCTCGGTCGTGTTCCAGGGGTCGGCGCAGGAATATCTCAACCTCACCATCAAGTTCATCGTGGCCTTCGGCCTCTGCTTCCAGCTTCCGGTGCTGCTCACCCTGATGGGC
>CAJXKX010000411.1 GCA_913055965.1 uncultured Roseovarius sp. | reverse complement strand
CCGCGCGATCGCCATCCCGCCCCCCCGGGCTGGCGCTCGCGCGGCTCATCGCCTGGTTGGCGAACGTCCCCTCAAGACCAATCCTGTCACCGCACCCCCTGCCCCGTCCACCGCAAGCCTTGCGCTCCCCGACAAGCCGATTACCTTTGAAGCACACGCCTCCCCAGCCGCGAAAGGCCGCGCATGACCCTCGTTCTTTCCTTCGACAACAGCTACGCGCAGTTGCCGCCCCGCTTCTACACGCGCCAGAGCGCCGTGCCGGTGCGCGCGCCGCGGCTCGTCGCGTGGAACGCGGGCCTCGCTGAGGCGCTTGGCATCGAAGGTGGCGAGGACACGGGCGCGCTGGCGCGGATCTTTGCCGGCAACGAGGTGCCCGAGGGCGCGACGCCCCTGGCGCAGGTCTATGCCGGGCACCAGTTCGGCGGGTTCTCGCCGCAACTGGGCGACGGGCGGGCGCTGCTCCTGGGCGAGGTGGTGGACAGCAACGGCCAGCGCCGCGACATCCAGCTCAAGGGCTCCGGCCCCACCCCCTACAGCCGGATGGGCGACGGGCGCGCCTGGCTGGGGCCGGTGCTGCGCGAATACGTGGTCTCCGAGGCGATGCACGCGCTGGGCATCCCCACCACCCGCGCGCTCGCCGCGGTCGAGACCGGAGAGCCGGTCTATCGCGAGGCGGGGAGCCTGCCCGGCGCGGTTCTGACCCGCGTCGCGTCGAGCCATATCCGCGTGGGGACCTTTCAGTATTTCGCCGCGCGGCGCGATCTCGAAGGCTTGCGCGCGCTCTACGACTATACCGTCACCCGCCATTACCCGCAGATCGAGGGCCCCGCCCACCTGCTGGCCGAGGTGATCCGGCGGCAGGCGCGGCTGGTGGCGCGGTGGCTGTCGGTGGGGGTCATCCACGGGGTGATGAACACCGACAACACCGCCATCTCCGGCGAGACCATCGATTACGGCCCCTGCGCCTTCATGGATACCTACCACCCGCAGACGGTCTACAGCTCGATCGATGCGCATGGCCGCTATGCCTATGACAACCAGGCGCATGTGATCGTCTGGAACATGGCGCAATTCGCCACCGCGCTGGTGCCGCTGATGCCCGACCAGGATGCGGCGATCGAAGAGTTCACCGCGCTTGTCCACGCCATGCCTGACCGGATCGAGGCGGAGTGGCGGCGCGCCTTTGCGGCCAAGATCGGCATTGCCGAGCCGGGGCCGGAGGATGGCGCGCTGATCGCCGACCTGCTGGCGCGGATGGCCGAGGGGCAGGCCGATTTCACCAATACCTTCCGCGCCCTCGTGACCGGCGGGGCGCGCGATCAGTTCCTCGACCCGGCGGCGTTCGACGTGTGGGAGGCAGGCTGGCGCGCGCGGCTGGCGCAGGAGCGCGAGCCCGAGGCGGTGATGCGCGCGGCCAACCCGTCGGTCATCCCGCGCAACCACCGCGTCGAGCAGATGATCGAGGCGGCGGTCGCGGGCGACCTCGCCCCGTTCGAGCGGTTGATGGACGTGCTGTCCGCCCCGTTCGAGGACCGGCCCGACGCCGCCGACCTGCGCCGCCCGCCCGCGGCCTCCGAGATCGTGCGCGCCACGTTCTGCGGCACCTGAGACGGGGCGCGCCGCGCCTCAGGCCACCCCGGCGCGCAGGCAATCGTGGATATGCACCAGCCCGCACAGCGCCCCGCCCTCTTCGACCACCAGAAGCGCGCCGATCTTGTGGCGGTTCATCACGCCCAGCGCCTCCGACAAGAGCATGTCGGGCGTGGCGGTGCGCGGGTCGGGCGTGGCCACGGCCCCCGCGCGCCGCGCCATCAGCCCGTCGAGATTGCGCCGCAGATCGCCATCGGTGATGACCCCGCGCAACCGCCCCCCGGCGACCACCGCCGCCACGCCGAAACCCTTGGCGCTCATCTCCACCAGCGTCTCGCCCATGGCGGTCTCGGGGCTGACCACCGGCAGCGCCGCGCCCACATGCATCACGTCGCGCACCCGCAGGAACTGCGCCCCCAGCTTGCCGCCGGGGTGAAAGACGTGGAACGCCTCGGCGGAAAAGCCGCGCGCCTCCATCAGCGCCACGGCGAGCGCATCGCCAAGCGCAAGCGCGCAGGTGGTCGACGTGGTGGGCGCCATGCCGATGGCGCAGGCTTCGGGCGCGTCGGGCAGGATCAGCGCCACCTCCGCCTGCCGCGCCAGCGTGCTGTCCGCCGCGCGGGTGACGGCGATCACCGGGATGCCGAACCGGCGGGTATACTGCACCAGATCGGACAATTCGCGCGTCTCGCCGGAATTCGACAGTAGGATGCAGACATCGCCCGCCGCCACCATGCCCAGATCGCCATGGCTCGCCTCGGCGGGGTGCAGGAACAGCGCGGGCGTTCCAGTGGAGGCCAGCGTCGCCGCGATCTTGCGCGCGACATGGCCGGATTTGCCCATCCCCGAGACCACCACCCGCCCCGGTGCCTGAAGCAGCAGCCCCACGGCGCGCGCGAACCCTTCGGGCGGATCGTCGGCCATCGCGGCGAGCGCCGCCGCCTCGATGCCCAGCACCCGCGCGGCCACGGCGCGCAGGCGCGCGCTCGCGGCATCCCGCGCGGGCGCGGTGTCGGGACGGGATGTATCGGATCGGGGGGTGTCGGAGGCGCCCATAAGCCTGCCCTTTCAACCGGTGCAGGCCCTGCCATAGCCGCAGGCGGCGACCGGGACAAGGGGCGCGCGCGGAGCGGCCCCCCTCAGCAGCCCTTGCGGCCGAACACCGTCACGAGCGTGCGCCAGAACACGTAGAGATCGAGCCGCAGGCTCATTTCCTCGACATAACGCAGGTC
>CAJXKX010000410.1 GCA_913055965.1 uncultured Roseovarius sp. | reverse complement strand
CGCACGGGGCGAGGATATCCTCACGCTCTTCACCCGCTTCGCCGAGCAGTTCGCCGAGGATTACGGCTGCGACGCGCCGCAGGTCAGCGCGCAGGAGGCCACGCAGCTCTTGCAGGCCCCCTGGCCCGGCAACGTGCGCCAACTGTTCAACATCGCCGAGCGCGCCGTTCTCCAGACCCGGCGCGGCAACGGCACGCTTACCTCGCTGCTGATGTCGGATCACGACGAGATGCAACCGGTGATGACCACCGAGGGCAAGCCGCTCAAGGAGTATGTCGAGGCGTTCGAGCGGATGCTGATCGACAACACCATGCGCCGCCACAAGGGGTCGGTGCAGGCGGTGATGGACGAATTGTGCCTGCCGCGCCGCACCCTCAACGAAAAGATGGCGAAATACGCGCTGAGCCGCGCCGATTACCTCGGCTGAGAGGGCAGGCGCATTTTGGCCATTGTGTTTGTCCCGCCCGTGGCATTACTGTGAGTTGCGGCGGTCCCGGCGCGAAAACCCGGGACCTGCCACGAGATTCGCTGTTTCAGATACCCGCCGGAGCGACAGTCCTGCGGCTGAACAGACCGATTGGCCCCCCGCGTGGGGACCGCACGTTCGCCCGATGCCGTGCCGATCAAAGGCCCGCGCCGGGCACCGAATTGGCCCCCAGAGAGGGGCCGGAGTGAAGAACCGCGATGACGCGCGCAACAGGCACAGAACCGACATCGGCAGAGCCCGGCGCCTTTGGCGCGCCTGCGCCCGTCCTCGCCCCTGACAGACACGAATCGTACGCCGCCGCGCCCCCCGGGCAGGCGGCGGACCGCTCGTGCACACGGAACACATGGCCAAGAAAATGCTCATCGATGCCACCCACGCGGAGGAAACCCGCGTCGTGGTGGTCGACGGAAACAAGGTCGAGGAATTCGATTTTGAATCTGAAAACAAACGTCAGCTAGCCGGAAACATCTATCTCGCCAAGGTCACGCGCGTGGAGCCGTCGCTCCAGGCGGCGTTCGTGGAATATGGCGGCAACCGGCACGGCTTCCTCGCCTTCTCGGAAATCCACCCGGATTACTACCAGATCCCGGTGGCCGACCGCGAGGCGCTGATGGCCGAGGAAGAGGCGCTCGCCCAGGCCCAGCAGGACGAAGAGGACAAGCCCAAGCGCAGCACGCGCTCGCGGTCCCGTTCGCGCTCGCGCAGCAAGGCGGAGAAGACCGCCTCGGAAGATGCGGTGATCAGCACCGACATCTCGGGGATGGAGACCATCGACCTCGGCGACGACGAGGACGAGGCGATGTCGCCCATGGAGCGCGTGGGCGAGACCCCTGTCGAGGAACCCGAGACAGCCGCCGGGACGGACATGGCCGACGAGGGCGCACCCGGCGAGGCCGCGCCCGAGGCGGACGAGGACGTGGCGGACATCCGCGACCATTCCACCAATGACGACAGCATCGAGTCGGTCGCCGACGAGGATGACAGCGAGGATATCCGCCCCGCGCGCAAGCCGCGTCCCCGGCGCTACAAGATCCAGGAGGTCATCAAGGTCCGCCAGATCATGCTGGTGCAGGTCGTCAAGGAAGAGCGCGGCAACAAGGGCGCGGCGCTGACCACCTACCTGTCGCTCGCCGGGCGTTACTGCGTGCTCATGCCCAACACCGCGCGCGGCGGCGGCATCAGCCGCAAGATCACGCTCGCCGCCGACCGCAAGAAGCTCAAGGAGATCGCCACCGAGATCGACGTGCCCAAGGGCGCGGGGCTGATCATCCGCACCGCCGGGGCCAAGCGCACCAAGGCCGAGATCAAGCGCGATTACGAATATCTCCAGCGCCTGTGGGAGCAGATCCGCGAGTTGACGCTGCGCTCCATCGCGCCGGCCAAGATCTACGAGGAGGGCGACCTCATCAAGCGCTCGATCCGCGACCTCTACAATCGCGAGATCGACGAGGTTCTGGTCGAGGGCGAGCGCGGCTACCGCATCGCCAAGGACTTCATGAAGATGATCATGCCGTCCCACGCCAAGAACGTGAAACACTACAACGACGCGATGCCGCTCTTTGCCCGCCACCAGGTCGAGAGCTATCTTGCGGGCATGTTCAATCCGGCGGTGCAGCTGCCTTCGGGGGGCTATATCGTGATCGGCGTGACCGAGGCGCTCGTCGCCATCGACGTGAACTCGGGCCGCGCCACCAAGAAGGGCTCGATCGAGGAAACCGCGCTCCAGACCAATCTCGAGGCCGCCGACGAGGTGGCCCGCCAGTTGCGCCTGCGCGACCTGGCTGGTCTGATCGTGATCGACTTCATCGACATGGACGAGCGCAAGAACAACGCGGCGGTGGAAAAGCGCTTCAAGGACAAGCTCAAGACCGACCGCGCGCGCATCCAGGTTGGGCGCATCTCGGGGTTCGGCCTGCTCGAGATGAGCCGCCAGCGCCTGCGCCCCGGCATGCTCGAGGCCAGCACCCAGCCCTGTCCGGCCTGCCACGGCACCGGGCTCATCCGCTCGGATGACAGCATGGCGCTGTCGATCCTGCGCCAGATCGAGGAAGAGGGCGTGCGCCGCCGCTCGCGCGAGGTGGTCGTGCGCGCGCCTGTGGGCATCGCGAACTTTCTCATCAACCACAAGCGCGAGCATGTGATGGGAATCGAGGCCCGCTACGGGCTGTCGGTGCGGATCGAGGGCGACCCGGCGCTCGTCAGTCCCGATTTCACGCTGGAAAAGCTCAAGACCGCGACCCGCACCGTGCGCGAGCCCGATACCTTCGTGTCGGCGGGCGCGGCGCTGATGGATGCCATCGACGACGAGGCCGAGCCGGCCGAGGACGCGGCGGCAGA
>CAJXKX010000409.1 GCA_913055965.1 uncultured Roseovarius sp. | reverse complement strand
GGCGGCGGACGGCCTCGGTCAGCACGCCGCCTTCCTCGTAGCCCACATAGCCCGGAGGCGCGCCGATCAGGCGGGCGACAGAGTGTTTCTCCATGAATTCGCTCATGTCGATACGGACCATCGCCGAATCGTCGTCAAAGAGGAATTCCGCAACCGCCTTGGTCAGTTCGGTCTTGCCCACGCCGGTCGGCCCGAGAAAGAGGAACGAGCCAAGCGGACGGTTCTCGTCGTTGAGCCCCGCGCGGGCGCGGCGCACGGCGTTGGCCACGGCCTTGACGGCGGTCTCCTGCCCGATCACCCGGCGATGCAGGTTGCCCTCCATGCCCAGCAGCTTCTCGCGCTCGCCCTCGAGCATCTTGGCGGTGGGGATGCCTGTCCAGCGTTCGACAACCTGCGCGATCTGTTCGGGGCGCACGGCCTCTTCGACCATCATGTCGTCATCGGCGCGGTTCTCGGCCTCGCTGAGTTGCTTTTCAAGCTGCGGGATGATGCCGTAGCTGAGCTCGCCCGCCCTGGCCAGATCGCCCGCGCGCTTGGCGTTCTCGAGGTCGATCCGCGCGCGGTCGAGCTGTTCCTTTAGATCGCGGGCGGAGGCGAGCTTGTCGCGCTCGGCCTGCCATTGCGCGGTCATCTCGGACGAGCGTTCCTGAAGCTCGGCAAGCTCCTTTTCCAGCTTGGCAAGCCGGTCCTTGGACGCGGCGTCGTCTTCCTTGCGAAGGGCCTCGGCCTCGATCTGCTTTTGCAGGATGTCGCGGTCGAGCGCGTCAAGCTCCTCGGGCTTGCTGTCCACTTCCATGCGCAGGCGGCTCGCCGCCTCGTCCATCAGGTCGATGGCCTTGTCGGGCAGGAAGCGGTCGGTGATGTAGCGGTGGCTGAGCGTCGCCGCCGCGACAAGGGCCGAGTCGGAGATGCGCACCCCGTGGTGCAGCTCGTATTTCTCCTTGATGCCGCGCAGGATCGAGATCGTGTCTTCGACCGTCGGCTCCTCGACCACGAGCGGCTGGAACCGGCGGGCGAGCGCCGCGTCCTTCTCGACATGCTTGCGGTATTCATCGAGCGTGGTCGCGCCGATGCAGTGCAACTCGCCGCGCGCGAGCGCGGGCTTGATCAGGTTGGCCGCGTCCATCGCGCCGTCGGTCTTGCCCGCGCCCACAAGCGTGTGCATCTCGTCGATGAAGAGGATGATCTCGCCCGCGGCTTGCGTCACCTCGTTCAAGACACCCTTGAGCCGCTCCTCGAACTCGCCGCGATATTTCGCGCCCGCGATGAGCGCGCCCATGTCGAGCGCGAGCAGGCGCTTGTCGCGCAGGCTCTCGGGCACGTCGCCGTTAACGATGCGCAGCGCGAGGCCTTCGGCGATGGCGGTCTTGCCGACGCCCGGCTCGCCGATGAGGACGGGGTTGTTCTTGGTGCGGCGGCTGAGCACCTGCATGGCGCGGCGAATCTCGTCGTCGCGGCCGATGATCGGGTCGATCTTGCCCTCGCGCGCCCGCTTGGTGAGGTCCTGCGCGTATTTCTCGAGCGCCTCGTAGGTATCCTCGGCGCTGGCGCTGTCGGCGGTGCGCCCCTTGCGCAGGTCGTTGATCGCCTCGTTGATCTGTTGCGCGCTGACGCCGCCCGCGCCGAGCGCCTCCCTGGCCGGGCTCTTGACCACGGCGAGCGCGGTCAGGATGCGCTCGACCGGGACGAAGCTGTCACCGGCTTTCGAGGCGAGTTTCTCGGCCTCTGCCAGCACCTTGCCGGTCTGCTGATCCATGTAGGTCTGGCCCGCATCGCCCGAGACCTGCGGGATTTTCGCCAGCGCCAGATCGTTGGCCTGGGTCACCCGCGCAGCATCGCCGCCCGCGCGCTTGATGAGGTTGGCGGCAAGCCCCTCGGGGTCGTCGAGCAGCGCCTTGAGCAGGTGTTCGGGGGCGAGTTTCTGATGGCTTTCGCGCATCGCGATGGTCTGTGCGGCCTGGATGAAACCGCGCGACCGCTCGGTGAACTTGTTGAAGTCCATGAGTCTTTTCTCCTTTTCCAAGCATTCCCTCGCGGCGCACCCTCAGGAGGCATGCGCCGACCGGAACCTCGACCATGAAATGGGGAAGCCGCCGGGGCGGTTCAAGACGGTCGGGAGGAAAACCCGCGCGGGGCCGCTGCCGGGGCTTGACGCGCCCCGACCCCGCCGCGATGTAGACCCGGCAACGCCCGGAGACCCCCATGACCCAAGCAGATGACCGCCTGATCGTCGCCCTCGACCTGCCCGATGCCCATGCCGGGCTGCACCTGGCCGAGACGCTGGGAGACGCGGTGTCGTTCTACAAGATCGGGCTGGGGATGCTGACGGGCGGCGGGCTGGCGCTGGCCAATGAACTGAAACAGGAGCACGGCAAGCGCATTTTCCTCGACATGAAGCTTTTCGACATCGGCGCGACGGTCGAAGCGGCGGTGCGCGGGCTGGCGCGGTTCGATCTCGATTTCCTGACGGTGCATGGCGACCCGCACGTGGTGCGCGCGGCGCGCGAGGGGGCGGGCGGCACGGGGCTGCGCATCCTCGCCGTCACCATCCTCACCTCGCTCGACCGCGACGATCTGGATGCCGGGCTGATGAAGCCGGGAGCGGTGCCCGACCTTGTGGCCGAGCGCGCGGGGCGCGCCTTCGAGGCGGGGGCAGACGGCGTGATCGCGAGCCCGCAGGAGGCGGCGATGATCCGGGCGCTGCCGCAGGCGGCGGGGCGTCTGATCGTCACCCCCGGCGTGCGCCCGGCGGGCAGCGCGCTGGGTGACCAGAAGCGCGTGGCCACCCCCGCGCAGGCGATCGCGGACGGCGCGGATCACATCGTGGTG
>CAJXKX010000408.1 GCA_913055965.1 uncultured Roseovarius sp. | reverse complement strand
GCGGGGCGGGGTTCGACGCCGATCTCGTGATCGGCGCGGACGGGCTCCACTCGGTGGTGCGCGCGGTGCTCGACGGGCCGTCCGCGCCGTTCTTTACCCGGCAGGTGGCGTGGCGCGCGCTGATCCCCAACAGGACGGGGCGGGGCGCGGAGGTGCGCGTGCACATGGGGCCGATGCGCCATGTGGTGAGCTGCCCTTTGCGCGAGGGCCGCCTGCTCAATCTCGTGGCGGTGCAGGAGCGCGCGGCCTGGACCGCCGAAAGCTGGAGCCAGACCGACGACCCGCAAGCGTTGCGCGCGGCCTTCGGGGATTTCTGCGGCGAGGTGCAGGACATGCTCGCGGCGGTCGAGCAGGTGAACCTCTGGGGGCTGTTCCGGCATCCGGTCGCCCGCACATGGCAGCGCGAGGGGCTGGCGATCCTGGGCGATGCGGCGCACCCCACGCTGCCCTTCATGGCGCAGGGCGCGTGCCTTGCGCTCGAGGATGGGTGGGTTCTGGCGGCGGCGCTCGACGCGGCGCAGGACATGGGCGCCGGGCTCGCGCGGTATCAGGCGCTGCGCGAGGGCCGGGCGCGCCGCGTGGTCGCGGCGGCGAGCGGCAATGCTTGGAAATACCACCTGGCCTTTCCGCCGCTCCGCTGGGCCGCGCATACCGCGCTGCGCGCGGGCGGGCGGCTGGCGCCCGGGCGGATGGTCCGGCAATTCGACTGGATCTATCGCTACGACGCGGTTGACGCGGTCGGAAAAGCGGCGAGCCCTGCCTGATATCTCCGGGGATCGCGCCCGTCCCGTCCGGCAAAGACGGGCGCGCGCCGGGCACCGGTCGGCTCGGTGCAACCATGGCTCCTGCGGCACCCTGACGGTGGCCTTTCCGCTCCGCGTCGCGGCACGCCGCGGGCCCCATCGTGCCACGGGTCGGACAGACAGGGCGGCCTGGCATGCGCCGCGGCTGGGCCGCGTGCGCCCCGGTTTCGACGGAGGCCATTGCACCTGCGACTGGCCTTTGCGGCCTGAAACCGGGTGCGCCGGGCGCACCACCCCTGCTTGGGTGTGGCATATTCACTATACCTGAACGCGATTATGCGCGCGCGGTTGCGCAGCGCGGACCACATCCTTTTACTGGGGCCAGCGTCGCAGAACGCTCACTCTGGAAAAGAAGGCAACGAGCAGATGAACAGACAGATCGACACCGCATTTCTGGCGGCCCTTGCGGCTGCCGCATTGCTTCCCGCCGCAGGCCAGGCACAGCAGGCCAGCGGCGCGGTGACGCTTGGCTATGGCTATACCGACCTTTCTGACGGCGGCGGAGACCTGTCCAGCTTCACGCTGGATGCCGCCGGGAACGTCGCCTTCAACGACAACGTGAATCTCGGGCTTTACGGGTCTTTCGTGAATGCCGATCCGGACGGCGCGGGCGATATCACGCTGGGCGATGTCGGGGCCAAGCTGGTCTACCAATTCTCCAGCGGGGTCATTCTGGGCGGCTATCTCGACCATGCCTCGCTCGACCTGGGCGGCGGCATCGGCGATATCGACGCCACCTCCTTTGGCGGGATCACCGGCTATGTCGCGGGCGATTTCGGTGCAGAGGTGTTTGTCGGCGCGACCGAGACCTCGCCCGACCTGCCCTCGGGTGTCGACTGGATGGATTACGGCGCGACGCTGCGCTACCGCATCTCTCCGACTGCGCGGATCGGCGGGCACCTGATGCGCACCGATATTTCGGGCAACGGGGCCGATATCGAGGTGGATACGCTGGGCATCGGCGGCGACGTGGCCTTCGGGGCGGGCTGGGGCGCGTTCGGCGGGCTGAACCATTCCAGCATCGACCTGGTGAACACCGATGTCACCACCGTGGGTGTCGGCGTGAGCTACGATCTGCGCCAGGTCAGCGCCATTCCGGGGGCCGTCTCGATGGAGCTGGCGCATTCGAATCTCGACACGCCCATCGGCGATGCCAATGCCAACACGGTGCGTCTGGGGCTGACCTTCCCGCTTGGCAAGCAGGCCAGCGGCGCGCCGCTCAACAGCGTCGACCGGGCGGTGATCGCACCGCGCCACAATGCGGCCACGACGCTGCTCAACGCCGCGTTCTGATCGGCGCGATCCCGGCCTCCGCGCGGGGGCCGGGGCGCGTTTCGCGTCAGAGTTCGAGATCGACCCAGAACGGCACGTGATCCGACGGCTTTTCGCGCCCCCGCACGGCGCTGTCGATGCCGCAATCGGTCAGCCGGTCCGCAGCCTGCGGGCTGAGCAGCATGTGATCGATGCGGATGCCGTTGTTTCGCTCCCACGCGCCGGCCTGGTAATCCCAGAACGTGTAGTGCCCCGGCCCCTGCACGCGGGCGCGGAACGCCTCGGTGAAGCCCAGGTTCAGCAGCCTGCGAAAGGCCGCGCGGCTCTCGGGCAGGGCGAGCGCATCCTCGCGCCAGGCCTCGGGGCGGGCGGCGTCCTCGTCCTGCGGGATGACGTTGTAGTCACCGCCCATGAGGACCGGCTCCTCGGTGGCCAGAAGCGCCTTGGCGCGGGCCTGCATCCGCTCCATCCATGCAAGCTTGTAGTCGTATTTCGGCCCCGGCGCGGGGTTGCCGTTGGGCAGGTAGAGCCCGCAGACGCGCAGCGCGCCGGTGGCCCCCGCCACCGTGGCCTCGATCCAGCGCGCCTGCTCGTCTTCCTCGTCGCCGGGCAGGCCACGGGTGACGTCTTCGAGCGGCAGTTTCGACAGGATGGCGACGCCGTTGAAGCCTTTCTGACCGTGGGTCTCGACATTGTAGCCGCGATCCTCGAACGGCTCGCGCGAGACGTTTTCGTCGACCGACTTGAGCTCCTGCAACAGCACCACGTCGG
>CAJXKX010000407.1 GCA_913055965.1 uncultured Roseovarius sp. | reverse complement strand
TCGGCGTGACGCAGATGACGGGCCGGGGGCTGGAAAGCCGGATGTCGCCCTGCCTCGTCCCGGCGGCGAGCCCGCTCGGCCAGCTCGAGGGCGGCACCAACATGGTGGTGATCGAGGGCGACCAGGTGGAACAGATCGTGCTGCGCGGCCCCGGCGCGGGCATGGGCCCGACGGCCAGCGCGGTGATGGGCGACGTGATGGATCTCGCGCGCGGGCTGCGCGTCTCGACCTTCGGCCAGCCCGCGGCGACGCTCGCGCCCTGCCCGCGCGCGGGCACCGCCACGCCCGCCTCCTACTACCTGCGCATGGCGCTGCGCGACAAGCCGGGCGCGCTGGCCAAGGTGGCCACCTGCCTCGGCGAGGCGGGCGTCTCGATCGACCGGATGCGCCAGTATCACCACGACGACAGCACCGCCCCGGTTCTGATCGTCACCCACAAGACCAACCGCGACGCGCTCGACACGGCGCTCGCGGGCATCCGCCGGCTCGACGAGCTGGCCTCCGATCCCGTCGCGCTGCGCATCGAGGCGGTCTGAGCCGCCGCTTGTGCGCGCCGACCGCCCTGACTAGTGTTGCCCGAGTTCATTGACAAGGACCGCCCCATGACCGCCGAAATCGCTTTCAACGACCGCATGTTGTCGCTCGGGCTCGCCCGCGTGGCCGAGCAGGCCGCCCTCGCCTGCGCCGACCTGATCGGGCGCGGCGACGAGAAGGCCGCCGACCAGGCCGCCGTCAACGCCATGCGCGAACAGCTCAACATGCTGACCATGAAGGGCGTGGTGGTGATCGGCGAGGGCGAGCGCGACGAGGCGCCGATGCTGTTCATCGGCGAAGAGGTGGGCACCGGCGAAGGCCCCGGCGTGGATATCGCGCTCGACCCGCTCGAGGGCACGACGCTGACCGCCAAGGCGATGCCCAATGCGCTGACCGTGATCGCGATGGCCCCGCGCGGCACGCTGCTGCACGCGCCCGATACCTACATGGACAAGCTCGCCATCGGCCCCGGCTATCCCGAGGGCGTGGTCTCGCTCGACATGAGCCCGCGCGCCCGCGTCGAGGCGCTGGCCGCAGCGCGCGGCTGCCGCCCCTCCGAGATCACCGTCTGCGTGCTCGAACGCCCACGCCACGAGGACATGATCGCGGAATTGCGCGGCACCGGCGCGGCGGTCCACCTGATCACCGATGGCGACGTGGCGGGGGTGATCCATTGTGCCGAATCCGAGCGCACCGGCATCGACATGTACATGGGCACCGGTGGCGCGCCCGAGGGCGTGCTGGCGGCGGCGGCGCTCAAATGCATGGGCGGGCAGATGTGGGGCCGGCTGGTGTTTCGCAACGATGACGAGCGCGGACGGGCGGAAAAGGCCGGTATCACCGATTTCGACCGGGTCTATTCCCGCGACGAGATGGTGACCGACCAGGTGATCTTCGCCGCGACCGGCGTGACCGATGGCTCGATCCTGCGCGGCGTCCACAGGCGGCCCGGCTATGTCGAGACCGAGACCGTGCTGATGCGCTCGCGCACCGGTTCGGTGCGGCGCATGGTGTATCGCAGCAAGCGTGACTGAGCGCCGCGCGTCTTGGGGGGCGCTGCCCCCGTCGCCGCAAGCGGCGACTCCCCCGGGATATTTCCGGCCAGAAGAGGCCGGGGGGCAGGCATGACGGCCTACCTGGGCGTCGAGTCCTCGCTCTGCGGGCGGCGTTGGGTCGGACCGGGCCCAGAGGCGGCGCGGCAGGCCGAGGCGCTGGCGCAGGCGACCGGCCTTGCGCCCGCGCTCTGCGCGGTGCTGGCGCGGCTCGGCGTCGCGCCGGACGAGGCCGAAGGATACCTGAGCCCCACCCTGCGCGACCTGCTGCCCGACCCGCGCGGGCTGCGCGACATGGAGCGCGCGGCGGCGCGGCTGGTCGCGGCGGTGCGGGGGACCGAGCGGATCGCGATCTTTGCCGATTACGACGTGGATGGCGGGGCGTCCGCGGCGCTGCTGATCGACTGGCTGCGCGCCATGCAGGCGCCCGCGCCGACGCTCTACATCCCCGACCGGATCGACGAGGGATACGGCCCGAACGTGCCCGCGATGACGGCGCTGGCCGCGCTGCACGACCTCATCATCTGCGTGGATTGCGGCACGCTGAGCCATGATGCGCTGGCCGCGGCGGAGGGCACCGACATTGTCGTGCTCGACCACCATCTCGGGGCCGAGACGCTGCCGCCCGCGCTGGCGGTGGTCAACCCGAACCGGCAGGACGAGAGCGGCGATCTCGCGCATCTGTGCGCCGCCGCGGTGGTGTTTCTCGTGCTGGTCGAGGCCGGGCGGCAGCTGCGCGAGGCGGGCCGCCGGGGCCCCGACCTGATGGCGCTGCTCGATCTCGTGGCGCTGGCGACGGTGGCGGATGTGGCACCGCTCACCGGCGTCAACCGCGCCTTCGTGCGGCAGGGGCTGACGGTGATGGCGCGGCGCGCACGGCCCGGGCTGGTGGCGCTGGGCGATGCCGCGCGGCTCGACCGCCCCCCCGCCGCCTATCACCTGGGCTTCGTGCTGGGGCCGAGGATCAATGCCGGGGGCCGCGTCGGGCAGGCCGATCTGGGCGCGCGGCTGCTGGCCACGCGGGACGCGGCCGAGGCGCGCGCGCTGGCAGAGCGGCTCGAGGCGCTGAACGCGGAGCGGCGCGAGATCGAGGCGGCGGTGCGCGCCGTGGCGGGCATCGGTGACGAGTACGAAATCCACATCACCCGCAATCCTGACGGCCTCGACGTGATGACGGTGCGCGTCGAGCACGTCGAGGACATCGCCGATCAGGTCGCGGCCGAGATCCGCACCCGCTGCGAGGTTCGCGTCAGCGTCGAAGAGCTGAC
>CAJXKX010000406.1 GCA_913055965.1 uncultured Roseovarius sp. | reverse complement strand
CAGCACGAGGCTGTCGGTGGGGCCTGCGAACATGTCGATGCCCACCGGCCCGAAAAGCTGCCGCTTGGCCTCGGCCACATAGGCGTTGCCGGGGCCCACGAGGATATCGGCCTGCGGCGCGCCGAACAGGCCGAAGGCCATCGCCGCCACCCCCTGCACGCCGCCGAGGCACAGGATGCGCGTGGCCCCCGCGAGGTTCATCGTGTGGATCAGCGCGTCGGGGATGCCGCCCGGCCCCGAGGGCGGCGAGCAGGCGGTGATGTCGGCCACCCCGGCCTCGCGCGCGGTGGCGATGGACATGAGCGCCGAGGCGATGTGGCTGTAGCGCCCGCCGGGCACGTAAGCCCCCGCCGCGCGCACCGGGATCTGCCGCTGCCCCGCGAACAGGCCGGGGCGCAACTCGATTTCCATGTCCTGCGCGGTGGCGCGCTGGGCCGCGGCAAAGCGCGAGATATTCTCGTGCGCCCAGGCGATGTCGTCCTTGAGCGTCTGCGGCACGCGCGCCGAGGCGGCCGCGATCTGTTCTGCCGACAGCGTCACGGACCCATGCCAGCCATCGAGGTCGCGGGCGTATTCGAGCGCCACCTGCGCGCCGCCCGCGCGCAGCCGGGCGAGCATGATCTGCACCGTGTCGGCAATACCGGCGGCGGCCTGCGGCTGGTCTGCGGGGGCGGTCTTGAGATAGGTCAGCGGCATGGTGCGGGTCTCCTTCCGTTTCCGGAATGGGGCGCGCTGCCGTTTCGGGCAAGCGGTTTGCCGGTGCGGTGGCCGGGTTTTTCCAGCATGCGAAAGCGATATTCGGACTTTCCGAACGCGGGCGGGCAGCGCGTGACCGGCTCAGAGCCGGGCGGCGAGCCCGCGCGCGCAGGTCTCGATCAGGTCGAGCGCGCCGTCGAAATCGCGGGTGTAGTAGGGATCGGGGACGTGGTCGGCCCCCGCCCCGTCGGCGTAATCGGTGAAGAGCGCCACGCGCGTGGCGCAGCCCGCGGGCCGCAGCGCCTCGATGGCGCGCAGGTTCCTGGCGTCCATGGCGACGATCGGGTCGAACCGGTCGAAATCCGCCGCCTCGAACTGCCGCGCGCGCAGGTCCGAGATGTCGAACCCGCGCGCGCGGGCGGCCTCCTGCATCGGGCCGTAGGGCGGGTCGCCGATGTGCCAGCCGGAGGTGCCCGCGCTGTCGGTGCGGGCCTCGGGCACGAGTGCGCGGAACACCCCCTCGGCGGCGGGCGAGCGGCAGATATTGCCGAGGCAGACAAAGAGGATGCGGGTGGTCATGGGGCCTCCGATGCGGCATTGATAGACCGGGAGGGCGCGATGGAAAAGATCGTCATTCTGACAGGCGCGGGGATTTCGGCCGAAAGCGGGCTGGGCACGTTTCGCGATGCGGGCGGGATATGGTCGGAGAACCGGATCGAGGACGTGGCCACGCCCGAGGCGTTCGCCCGCGATGCCGCGCGCGTGCACCGGTTCTACAACGCGCGGCGGGTGCAGGCGGCGGCGGCGGAGCCGAATGCGGCGCATGCCGCGCTGGCGCGGTTGCAGGCCGGGCATCCGGGCGAGGTGGTGATCGTCACGCAGAACGTGGACGGGCTGCACGAGGCGGCGGGCAGCCGGGGCGTGATCCACATGCACGGGGAACTGGCGCGGGCGCTCTGTGCCGCTTGTGGCCTGCGCTGGGACGCGGCCCCGGAGATGTCACCCTCCGATGCCTGCCCCGGCTGCGGTGCACGCGCCTGCCGCCCGGACGTGGTGTGGTTCGGCGAGATGCCCTACCGGATGGAGGAGGTCCTCGACCACCTCGCCGGGGCCGATGTCTTTGCCGCGATCGGCACCTCGGGGGAGGTCTGGCCCGCCGCCGGTTTCGCGCAGGAGGCGGCGCTGGCGGGGGCGCATTGCGTCGAGATCAACCCCGAGGCCTCGGCGGTGGCGTCGGATTTTCACGAGGCGCGGCGGGGCCGCGCCTCGGAAATGGTGCCCGCATGGGTGGCGGACCTGCTTGGCGGGGCGGGCGATCAGTCGCTCTGACCGTGGCCCTTGCCGTGGCCGTGGCCCTGCCCGTGTTCGGGCTTGCGGTCGAGATCGACCGGCACCTCGATCACGATCTCGCCGGATGTCTCGAAGGTGAGGGTGAGCGGGATGGTCTTGCCCTGCTCGAACGGCTCGGTCAGGCCCATGAGCATGACGTGATTGCCGCCGCGCTGGAGGAACACCGTCTCGCCCGCCGGGACGGGGAAGCCCTCCTCGACATGGATCATCTTCATCACGCCGCCTTCCTCGCGGTGGGTGTGAAGCTCGACCTTCTGCGCGGCGGGAGAGGCGGCGCCGATCAGCCGGTCATCGGCATCGCCGATATTCTCGATCAGCATGAAGGCCGCGCCGGATTTGGCGATCGGGCTGGCGCTGCGGGCGTAGGGATCGAGGATGTGGATTTCCTGCGCCGTTGCGGGCGTGGCGAGGGCGAGGGCGGCAAGCGCCGCGAGGGCGGTGGATCTGAGGGACATCTGGTCGCTCCTGTGGTCTGGTTTTCAAGAAAAACGGGATCAGACCGGGAGGGGCGGCGCGCGGGCCTGCATCGCCGGGCGCGCGGGTGCGGTGGCGTGGCGGGCATCGGCGAAGGGCGCGCGCGCAGAGACGCTGGCATCGCGCGGCGCGGGCAGCGGATCGCCTGGCGCGGCGGCGTGGAGCGCGAGCAGGCAGTCGGGGCAGGGATGCGGCGGGGCCATGGGACGGCCGTCGGCATCGACGGTCTCGCCGGCCAGGCGGCCCGGCATCTGCCGCACGAACTTCTCGCGCGCGGCGAACAGGCCGAGATACGGCCCGCCGAAGCCCAACGGGTTGCCGAGCGACTGGCCCTCGGCCACGACGATGT
>CAJXKX010000405.1 GCA_913055965.1 uncultured Roseovarius sp. | reverse complement strand
GGCCAGCGTGCCGATCAGCATGGCGTAGAACGTATAGGGCAGTTTCTTGCGCAGGCCGCCATAGTTGCGCATGTCCTGCTCGTGATGCATCCCGTGGATGACCGAACCGGCCCCGAGGAACAGCATCGCCTTGAAGAACGCATGGGTGAAGAGGTGGAACATCGCCACCGAATAGACACCCACGCCCGCCGCCACGAACATGTAGCCGAGCTGGCTACAGGTGGAATAGGCGATCACGCGCTTGATGTCGTTCTGCACCAGCCCCACCGTGGCGGCGAAGAATGCCGTGGTCGCCCCGAGGAACACGACGAAATCCGTGGCCTCCGGCGCGAATTCCATCAGCGGCGACATGCGGCAGACGAGGAAAACCCCCGCCGTCACCATCGTCGCCGCGTGGATCAGCGCCGACACGGGGGTCGGGCCTTCCATGGCGTCGGGCAGCCAGGTGTGCAGGAACAGCTGCGCCGATTTGCCCATGGCCCCGATGAACAGCAGAAAGGCGATCAGGTTGGCCGCGTTCCACTCGGTCCAGAGGAACGTGAGTTGCGTCTCGGCCAGCACGGGGGCCGCGGCGAAGATATCGTCGAAGCGCACCGAGTCGGTCAGGAAGTAGAGCGCCATGATGCCCAGCGCGAAGCCGAAATCGCCCACACGGTTGACCACGAAGGCCTTGATCGCCGCGGCATTGGCCGAGGGCTTGCGGAAATAAAAGCCGATCAGCAGGTAGGAGGCGACGCCCACGCCCTCCCAGCCGAAGAACATCTGCACGAGGTTGTCGGCCGTCACCAGCATCAGCATGGCGAAGGTAAAGAAGGACAGGTAGGCGAAGAAGCGCGGGCGATAGCTCTCGTTGTCGCGGAAGTTCTCGTCATGGGCCATGTAGCCCATCGAATAGAGATGCACGAGCGCCGAGACCGTCGTGACCACGATCAGCATGATGGTGGTCAGCCGGTCCACCCGGATCGACCAGGCGGCATCGAGCGTGCCCGATCGCACCCAGTCGAGGATATGGACCGCCTGCGCCTCCTGCGCGCCCTGCAGGAACACCACCCAGCTGAGCAGGGCGGAGAGGAACAGCAGGCCGGTGGTCAGCCATTGCGCGCCCTTGTCGCCGATGATCCGCCAGCCGAAGCCCGCGAGGATCGCGCCCACGAGCGGCGCGAAGAGGATTATCTTGTAGATCATCGGGATCAGCCTTTCATCACGTTGACGTCTTCGACGGCGATGGTCCCGCGGTTGCGGAAGAAGCACACGAGGATCGCGAGGCCGATGGCCGCCTCGGCGGCGGCGACGGTCAGCACGAAGAGGGTAAAGACCTGCCCCACCAGATCGCCCAGGTGGGCGGAAAAGGCGACGAGGTTGATGTTGACCGACAACAGCATCAACTCGATCGACATGAGCAGGACGATCACGTTCTTGCGGTTGAGAAAGAGGCCGAAGATGCCGATGACGAAGAGCGCGGCGGCCACCGTCAGGTAATGTTCAAGTCCGATCATGTCTGTCCCTCCGGGCGATGCCCGATTGTCGTCCTTACGCGTCGCCCCGGACGTTGCCGGAACATTCTATCCTCATGTCATCCCGGGCCCGAACCGGGATCTCCTGCCGGGTCGCTCCCGTTCGGAAGGCCCCGGATCAGCCCCGAACCGGGGCCGGGCCCCTCAGAGCCCCTGACCCGGCTTCACGTCCTTCAACTCCATCGCCTTGGCGGGGTCGCGATACATCTGCGCCAGCACGTCCTGCCGCTTGACCCCTTCGCGGTGCCGCAGCGTCAGCACGATCGCGCCGATCATCGCCACCAGCAGGATCAGCCCCGAAAGCTGGAACAGCAGGAAATACGTGTCATAGAGCAGGAGCCCCAGCGCCGCCGTGTTCTGCACCCCGTCGGGCGTCACCGCCGCGCGCGCGTCCATCGCACCCTCGGCCATTTGCCAGTTGCCGAAGACGAGGCCCATCTGCATCAGCAGGATCACCCCGATCAGCAGCGCGAGCGGCATGTATTTCGCCATCTCCGCCTTCAACTCTGCGAAATCGACGTCGAGCATCATCACCACGAACAGGAACAGCACCGCGACCGCGCCCACGTAGACGATGATCAGCAGCATCGCAACGAACTCCGCGCCCAACAGCACGAAGAGCCCCGCCGCGCTGATGAACGACAGGATCAGCCAGAGCACCGAATGCACCGGGTTGCGGCTGATCACGGTCATCAGCCCCCCCGCCAGCAATGCGGTGGCGAACAGGTAGAAGGACATCGCCGCAATCGTCATTTTTCCGATCCTTTCTCGTCGCCCTCGTCCATCACCTCGCGGGCGAATTCCATCGCCCGCGTCATCGAGGGCACGCCGGCGAACATCGCCATCTGCGCGATGGTCTCGGCGATCTCATCCTTGGTGGCCCCCGCCTCGAGCGCATGGCGCACGGTGAGGCGGATCTGCGTGTCGCTCTGCGCGCCCAGCATCGTCAGCCCCGCCAGTGTGAGCAGCAGCCGCGTCTTGGCGTCGAGCCCCTCCTTGCTGATACCGCGGCCGAAACTCATCTCCATGAATTCGCGGGGCATGGTCGGCCACAGCTTCTCGAACCCCTTGGGCGAAAAGCTCTCGAGCGCGGGGTTCATGGCGCGGGCCATTTCCTGCGCCTGCCGCATCATCATCTCGAAGGGGTTCTGGGAATCGGTCATCGGTAGGGCGCGTCCAGTTCGAGGTTGCGGGCGATCTCGGCCTCCCAGCGCTCGCCGTTCTCCAGCAGCTTGGCCTTGTCGTAGAACAGCTCCTCGCGGGTCTCGGTGGCGAACTCGAAATTCGGCCCCTCGACGATGGCATCGACCGGGCACGCCTCCTGGCAGAAGCCGCAATAGATGCACTTGGTCATGTCGATATC
>CAJXKX010000404.1 GCA_913055965.1 uncultured Roseovarius sp. | reverse complement strand
AGTAATCCAGTTCGTCGAGCGCGCGGGCCACGGCCGGGTCTTCGGGGTGGCCCTCGATGTCGGCGTAGAACTGCACCACGTTGAAATTGCCGCCGACCATGTAGCTTTCGAGCTTGGTCATGTTGACGCCGTTGGTGGCGAAGCCGCCCAGCGCCTTGTAGAGCCCGGCGGGGATCGAGCGCAGGCGGAACACCAGCGTGGTCATCATCCCGTTCTCCCCGCGCGGTGCGAAATCGGGCTCGGCGGCCATGACGAGAAAGCGCGTGGTGTTGGTGCCCTGGTCCTCGATATGGCGCGCGATCACCTCGAGCCCGTAGATATCGCCTGCCAGTTCGCTGGCGAGCGCCGCCATCGTCGGATCGCCCGCCTCGGCGACGTGGCGCGCCGACCCGGCGGTGTCGGCACCGGTCACGCGGTGGATGCCGTGGCGCTCCAGAAAGGCGCGGCACTGGCCCAGAAGCATGGTGTGGCTCATCGCCGTCTCGACCTGGTCGAGCCGCACGCCGGGCAGGGCGAGCAGGTTGATATGCACCCGCACGAAGGCCTCGGCCACGATGTGCAGCCCGGATTCGGGCAGCAGGTGGTGGATATCGGCGACGCGCCCGAAGGTCGAATTCTCCACCGGCAGCATCGCGAGCCGCGCCCGCCCCTCGCGCACCGCCGCGATGCAATCCTCGAAGGTGCGGCAGGGCAGAACCTCCATGCCGGGAAAGGTCTCGGCGCAGGCCTGGTGCGAATAGGCACCCGGTTCCCCCTGAAAGGCGATGCGGTCGGTCATCGTGATGCCTCGGTCGCTGTTGCTGCTCGCGCCCCGGTCGGGCGTTTGGTCGCGGAAACTATACCTTGCGAAGCGGTAGGGGAAGCGGATAGATACCCGCGCAAGCGACAGATCAAACGGAAGCGAGCCAATGTTCGACACGATGACACTGACAAAGGCCACGGGTGCGGTTTGCGGCTCCCTTCTGGTCTTCTTGCTGGGAAGCTGGGCAGCCGAGAGCATCTATTCGATGGGAGGCGGCCACGGTGAGGACCATGCGCAGGGCTACGTCATCGATACCGGCGACGATGGCGCCGAAGAGGAAGTCGTGGACGAAGCCCCCGATTTCGCGGCGCTGTTCGCTGCCGCCGATGCCGGCAAGGGCGAGCGCGTGTTCAACAAGTGCAAGGCCTGCCACGTGCTTGAGGACGGCGCGAACGGGGTCGGCCCGCATCTCTATGACGTGGTGGGGCGCGATGTCGGGGCCGTTGACGGCTATGGCTATTCCGGCGCGCTGAGCGAGGTGGCCGATGTCTGGACCGCCGAGCAACTCTATGCCTTTCTCGAGAACCCGGCGGGCTATGCGCCCGGCACCAGCATGGGTTTTGCCGGTCTGGGCAAATCCGAGGACCGCGTGAACGTGATCGCCTACATGGATCAGGCCGACGGCAGCGACGATATCGTGATCGAGGCATCGGCAGAAGCGCCCGCCGAGGACGCGCCCGCCGAAGAAGCCGCTGCCGAGGAGGCTCCCGCAGAGGAGGCTCCCGCAGAGGAGGCTCCCGCAGAGGAAGCCGCGGCGGAAGAAGCGCCCGCGGAGGAGGCTCCGGCAGAGGAAGCGACTGCCGAGGAAGCACCGGCGGAGGAAGCTGCCGCCGAGGAAGCACCTGCAGAGGAAGCCCCCGCCGAGGAGGCACCCGCAGAGGAGGAGGCCGCAGCGCAAGAGGCACCTGCCGAGGAAACCGCCGCGGCGGAGACTGGTGGCGAGAGCGCCTTTGCCGCGATGGTTGCCGCCGCCGACCCCGCCGATGGCGAGAGCATTTTCCGACGCTGCGCCGCCTGCCACGCCGTCGAGGATGGCCGCAACAAGGTCGGCCCGCATCTCTATGGCATCGTCGGTGCCGATATCGCGAGCGTCGAGGGCTTCAGCTATTCCGACACGCTCAAGGGGCTCGAGGGCGCGTGGACCGTGGACAAGCTGAGCGCCTGGCTGGAGAACCCGCGCGCCTTCGCGCCGGGCAACCGGATGGGCTATCCCGGCCTCAAGGACGAGGCGGACCGGGCCGCGGAGATCGCCTATCTCCAGAGCGTCGCCAACTGAACCACGCCGCACGAAACGGGGGCCGCTGCCTGCAAGGGCGGCGGCCCTTTGCATGCGCCCACGCCTTCTTGGCTTGAACAAGCAGCGCCTGCCCCCTAGCTTGCCCATGAAACGCGCGGGAAAAGGCGCGGGCCGACAGGAGGATACCATGAGCATCATTCCGCCGCGCTCCGGCACGCAGATCAGCCGCCGCCTCGCCCTCAAGGGGATGGGCGCGCTTCTGTCGGCCAGCGCCCTGCACCTGACCGGCCCGGGCAAGGCCCGTGCCGCCGAGGAAGAGATCATCCGCTCGCATGGCTATTCCTTTTTCGGCAACCTCAAGTATCCCGCCGATTACCCGCATTTCGACTACGTCAATCCGGACGCGCCCAAGGGTGGGGAAATCTCGCTCTACGCCCCCGGCACCTTCGATTCGATGAACCCCTATTCGCGCAAGGGCCGCGCCGGGCGGCTGTCTTGGATGGTCTACGAGAGCCTCCTGGGCGGGTCCGAAGCCACGGGCGAGCCGCTGCCCGGCGACCGCTACAACGAGGGCTATGGCCTGTTGGCCGAGAGCCTGGAATATGACCGGGGCAAGACCTGGGTGATCTTTCACATGCGCCCCGAGGCGCGGTTTGCCGATGGCACGCCGGTCACGGCGCATGACGTGGCCTTTTCCCACAACCTGCTGCTGGACCAGGGGCTGAAATCCTATGCCGATGCGGTGCGCAAACGCATCCCCCGCGTCGAGGTGATCGACGACCACACCATCAAGTTCTATTTCGCCGACGGCATCTCGCGCCGGTCTCTGATCGACCAG
>CAJXKX010000403.1 GCA_913055965.1 uncultured Roseovarius sp. | reverse complement strand
CCTGCGCCTCGCTCACGCAGGCGCATCCCAATCTGGCGGGCTACGATTGTGCCTGTCTGGTGGAGGTGATCGAGCATCTGCCTGCCGCCGACATCAACCGGCTGGAGCGTGCGGTCTTCGCCCGGATGCGGCCCCGCCACGTCATCGTCACCACGCCCAATGCCGAGTACAACCCCGTCCTCGGCGTGCCCCCGCACCGCTTTCGCCACCCCGGCCACCATTTCGAATGGGACCGCGCGCGCTTTGCCCGCTGGGGGCGGGGGGGGGCGGCGCGCAGCGGCTACGCGGTGGCGTTCCGCGATATCTGCGGCGCGCATCCCGCGCTCGGGGGGGCGAGCCAGATGGCCCTGTTCAGCCGCCGTAGCGGGTGATGAAATTGCGCAGGATGCGCTCGGGCGCGTGGACATCCGCGGCGCGGCACATGGCGATCAGGTCATCTGCCGTCTCGGGCGCGAAATAGCCCTTGTGGCGATAGATGCGGATGCGCGTCTCGAAGCCCGCCGCGTCGGCCTCGGGGTGGAACTGCGTGGCATAGACGTGGCGGCCATGGCGCACCATCTGGAACGGGCAGGTGGGCGAGGACACCAGGTGCACGCAGCCCTCCGGCAGTGCCTGCAGCGCCTCCTTGTGGCCGACGAAGGCGCTGAAGCGCTCGGGCACGCCGTCAAGCAGCGGATCGCCCGCGCCGTCCGCGGTCAGCGCGCATTCGGCGGTGCCCACCGGCTCGCCATGGGCGCGCTTGCTGACGTCGCCGCCCAGATGCTTGCCGAGGATGCCGATACCGTAGCAACAGCCGAGAAACGGCGTGTCGGTGGCGATGATCTCGGGCATGAGCGACAGCACCTGCGCCTCGATACGCGCCTCGACGGGAGATTTCTCCTCGGGTGCGTCGCTCACGCAGCCGGGCCCGCCGCCGACGATCACGCCCGCATGATCGGCGAGCCGCAGGCCCTCGGGCAGCGAGTGCTGATCGAGCCGGACGCGGTGCGCGCGGTCGCCTGCCAGCCCGCCCTTGCGCAGGATGGCGGCGAATTCATCGTCGGCGGCTTCGGTCTCGGGGCGCAGTTGCAGGACGAGAAAAGGCTTGGTCATCGGCGGCTCCGGCTGGTGCAAAAGGCTTGCCGTGCCCGTGTGCCCGCGTCAAGCGCCACGGCCCCGGCTTGATTCCCCGGTCGAAAGGGATAGGGTGCGCCCGACCCCGCAACCCCGAGGATAGAGCCATGCCCCAACGTCTTCACCTTGTTTTCGGCGGCGAGTTGGTCGATCCGTCGCGCAGCGAGTTTCGCGACGTGAACGATATCCATATCGTCGGCATCTTTCCCGATTACGCCAGCGCCCACGACGCCTGGAAGGCCGAGGCGCAGCGCACCGTGGACAACGCCCACATGCGCTATTTCATCGCCCATCTGCACCGCCTCCGCGACGAGGAGCGCGAGGCCTCGTCGACCGAAGAGCTTGGCTAGCGGGCGATGAGCCGCTCGCTGGGGCTTGCCGCCTACCTTGCGCTCGCGCGGCGCGGCGGGCAGGCGGGTGCCGCGCCCGACAGGCCCCGCCCCGAGGGCCGCGTCGTCTGGGCGCACGCGGTGGATGCGGGACGCGCCCGCGCGCTCGCGGCGCTCGCGCGGCAACTGGCGCAGCACCGCCCCGACATCGCGATGGTGATGACCCTGCCCGCCGACGCGGCGGCCGGGGACGGCAAGTCCGACCTGCCCCGCGGCCCCGCCATTCGCCAGCCCCTGCCGCCCGACAACATCGCGGCGGCCGAGGCGTTTCTCGGCCATTGGCGGCCCGATCTGTGCCTGTGGAGCGGCGGCGAGTTGCAACCGGCGCTGCTGATCTGCGCGGCGCGCGAGGGCGTGCCGCTCTGCCTCGTGGATGCCGAGGAGGCGCTGCTGGAGCGCTCGCGCTGGCCCTGGTTCCGCGACCTGCCGCGCGCGGTGCTGTCGGAATTCGCCGAAATCCATGTCCGTGACGAGGCGGCGGCACGTCAGGCGCGGCGGATGGGGGCAGACCCGGCCTGCGTACGCGTGACCGGCGCGCTGCAGGAAGAGGCGCTGGCCCTGCCCTACCGCGAGGACGATCACGAAACGCTGGCGCGGATCATGCGCACCCGCCCGGTCTGGCTGGCCGCGATGGTGCAGCCCGAAGAGCTCGATACCGTGCTCGGCGCGCATCGAGAGGCCAGCCGCGCCGCGCATCGCTGCGTGCTGATCGTGGTGCCCGACGACCCCGGCCAGAGCGCCGCGATGGCCGCGCGCATCGAGGCCGGAGGCTGGCGTTTCATCGCCTGGTCCGAGGGCGGGCTGCCCGACGAGACGACGCAGGTGATCCTTGCCGACACGCGCGGCGAGATGGGGCTGTGGTACCGGCTCGCGCCGGTCAGCTTCATGGGCTCGTCGCTGGTCTCGGGCCAGCACGGGCGTGACCCCGACGAGCCCGCGGCGCACGGCTCGGCCATCCTCTACGGCCCCAACGTGGCGCGCTATCTGCACCGCTATTCGCGCTATGCCGAGGCCGGTGGCGCGCGCATCGTGCGCGACACCGAGACGCTAGCCGCCGCGGTGCAGGCGCTCCTGCCGCCCGACCGCGCGGCCACCATGGCGCATGCAGCCTGGGAAGTGGCCTCGCGCGGGGCCGAGGTGACCGACCGGGTGGTCGAGATGATGCTCGACACGCTCGACCGGCGCGCGGCGGCGGCACCATGAGACCGCCCGCCTTCTGGGATGCGCCGCCCGACCGGCCCGGCCTGCGCGCGCGGGCGCTGGCCCCGCTGGGCGCGCTCTATGCGCGGGCGACGGCGCGGCGGCTGGCGCGCGGCGGCGCGGGCTGGCGCGCGCCGCTGCCGGTGATCTGCATCGGCAACATCAACGCGGGCGGCACCG
>CAJXKX010000402.1 GCA_913055965.1 uncultured Roseovarius sp. | reverse complement strand
GGCCGCTGGCGCCGGTCGCGTCGAACGAGACGCCCGAGGGCCGTGCCCAGAACCGCCGGGTCGAGGCGGTGCTGATCCAGTAGCGACGTGCCCGGGCGCCCTCGGCCGAAGCCGGGGGCGCCGTTCGCCCTTCCGAAAGCGCCTCAGCCCGCGGCGATCAGTTCGGCCTGCTTGACGATCACCTCGGCCTGGCGGATCGAGGCCAGGTCGATCAGCTTGCCGTCGAGTACGCTCGTCACCTCGTAGACCCCGTCGGCCATCAGGAAACCCCGGTCGAAGATCGACACGGTGGCCTCGGTCTCGGGCAGGTAGTCTCCGTTCACGTAAACTGTGCGCATGATGCTATCCCCACAAAGCGGCCTCGGGCGGGTGCACCCCGGCGGCGTCGAATTTCAAGGCGTTGTCGCGGTCTTCGGCCAAGAGAAGCGGGCCGTCAAGGTCCGTCACCATCGCACCCTGCGCCACCAGCACCGCGGGGGCCATGGCGAGCGAACTGCCGACCATGCAGCCCACCATGATCCCGTAGCCTTCGGCGCGGGCGGCGTCGCGCAGGGCCAGCGCCTCGGTGAGGCCCCCGGTCTTGTCCAGCTTGATGTTGACCACGTCATATTTCCCCTTGAGGGCGGGCAGGCTCGCGCGGTCGTGGCAGGATTCGTCCGCGCAGACGGGCACCGGGCGATCCATGCCGATGAGGGCCGCGTCGTCCCCTGCGGGCAGGGGCTGCTCGACCAGCGCGACGCCGAGGCGCTGCAGATGCGGCGCGAGATCGGCATAGACTGCGGCGCTCCAGCCCTCGTTGGCGTCGACGACGATCCGTGCGTCGGGCGCGCCGCGCCGCACCGCCTCGAGCCGGGGCATGTCGTCGGGCGTGCCCAGCTTGATCTTGAGCAGCGGGCGATGCGCGTGGCGCGCGGCCTGCGCCTCCATCGCCTGCGCGCTGTCGAGAGAGAGCGTATAGGCGGTGATCTCGGGCCCCGGCGCGGGCAGCCCGGCCAAGTCCCAGGCGCGGACCCCGGTGCGCTTGGCCTCGAGATCCCACAGCGCGCAATCCACCGCGTTGCGCGCCGCCCCGGCGGGCAGCAGGCCGTAAAGCGCCTCGCGCGTCAGATCGCCCGGCAGGCCCTCGATCTGTGCCGCCACGCTGTCGAGCGTCTCGCCGTAGCGGGCATAGGGTACGCATTCGCCCCACCCGGTCACGCCGCCCGCGCTGATCCGCACGGTCAGCACCTGCGCCTCGGTCCGCGAGCCGCGGCTGATGGTAAAGACCTGCGCCAGCCGGAACACGTCGCGTGTCACCTCGATCTTCACGCACATCCCCCTTTCATCTTGCCAGAAATACTCCCGCCGGAGGCGTCCGGCGGATGCCCCGTGCGCGCCGCCCGGATCAGAGCGCGGCGAGCGCCTCGACCAGTTTGGCGGGGCCGAAGCGGTAGGGGTCGGTCGCGGGCAGGCCCATCTCGGCCTCGACCTGTTCGAGGTAGGCGCGGGCCTCGGTCTCGTTCATGTGCTGTGTGTTGACCGACACGCCCACCACCTGGCAGGCGGGATTGGCGATCCGCGCCAGCGGCAGGGCCGTGTCGCGCAATTGCGCGAGGGTGGGCAGGCTATAGCCCGGCAGGCCGCGCATATGCGCCCGCGTCGGCTCGTGGCTGAGGATCAGCGCGTCGGGCTGGCCGCCATGGATGAGCGCCATCGTCACCCCCGAATAGGAGACATGGAAGAGGCTGCCCTGCCCCTCGATCAGGTCCCAGTGGTCGGGGGCGTTGTCGGGCGTCAGCCATTCCACCGACCCGGCCATGAAATCGGCGACCACCGCGTCGAGCGGCACGCCGTCGCCGGTGATCAGGATGCCGGTCTGCCCGGTGGCGCGAAAGGTGGCCTTCATGCCGCGCGCGTGCATCTCGCGCTCCATCGCCATGGCGGTATACATCTTGCCGACCGAGCAATCGGTGCCCACGGCGAGGCAGCGCTTGCCGCGCCGCTTCACGCCGTCGGCAATGGGATATTTCACCGATGGCACCCGCACGTCATGCAGGGTGCGCCCCGTCGCCTCGGCCACGGCCTTGAGGTCGGGCTCGTCGCGCAAGAGGTTGTGCAGCCCGGAGGCGAGATCGAAGCCTTCTTCGAGCGCGGCCACCAGCACCTTCTTCCATTCCTGGCTGATGACGCCGCCGCGATTGGCGACGCCGATCACCAGCGTCCTGACGCCCGCCGCCTTCGCCTCTTCCAGCGTCATGTCGGTCAGTCCCAGGTCGGCCCCGCAGCCGGGCAGGCGGAACTGCCCCAGCGCGTTCTCGGGGCGCCAGTCGCGGATGCCGATGGCGACCTTGGCGGCCAGCATGTCGGGGGCGTCGCCCAGGAAAAGCAGGTACGGGGTCTCGATCATGTGTCAGCTCCGGTTTGCGGTTCGGGGGAATCCTAAGCGCCCACGGGACAAGGTGTTCCCGAAATGGGCGCAGTGCTGACCTTTTTGCGAAAGATCGGCATGCGCGTGGTGCCCGTAGGTGAAGATTCTTCGAATTGCTTCAAAATTCGGCGAAGAATTCTCCATGTCGGTTGGGCCTTCGGTCGCGGTGCGTGCGCGGCGGCTCCACTTCCCGTGCCCGGGATGGCAGGCTTGCCGCGTGGCGCAGAGGGACACGAATCGGAAGGACCCGGCATGAAACAGGTCAGCATCACTCGCGACATCGCGGCCCGGCCCAAGGCGGTGTGGCGCGTGCTCACGGATCCCGAGGCGCTGACGCGCGACGATGCAGCCAAGTTCCGCACCATGATGGATGCCGCGATGACCGGTTCCGGGGCGCTGCGCATAGACCACGTAATGGCGCTCTGGCAGCTCTTCCTGGTGCCGCATGAGAAGACACCGGGCGACGGGGTGTATCT
>CAJXKX010000401.1 GCA_913055965.1 uncultured Roseovarius sp. | reverse complement strand
TCGTGCCCGCCGCCGCTCAGGCGCAGGACTACCGCTTTACCGAGGTCGCCATCGAGGGCAACCAGCGCATCGAGGGCGACACGATCCTGTCCTTCTCGGGCATTCCGCGCGGCGAGACGGTGAGCGCCGGGGAATTGAACGCCGCCTATCAGCGCATCCTCGATTCGGGCCTGTTCGAGACCGTCGAACTGGTGCCGCAGGGCAACCGCCTGCTGATCCGCGTCACCGAATTCCCGACCATCAACCGCATCGCCTTCGAGGGCAACGACAAGATCAAGAACGAGGAACTCGCGGGCTTCATCCAGAGCCGCGAGCGTCAGGTCTTCAGCCCCGCGCAGGCCGAGCGCGACGCGAACGTCATCGCCGAAGCCTATGCCCAGAACGGCCGCATCTCGGCCCGCGTCACGCCCAAGGTGATCCGGCGCAGCGACAACCGCGTCGATCTGATCTTCGAGGTTTTCGAAGGCCGCTCGATCGAAATCCAGCGGATCGGGTTCTCCGGCAACCGCGTCTATTCCGACCGGCGGCTGCGCCGCGCCATCCAGAGCAAGCAGGCGGGGCTGTTGCGGGCGCTGGTCCAGACCGACACCTTCGTCGAGGACCGGGTGAGCTTTGACCGGCAGGTGCTGACCGATTTCTACAACTCGCGCGGCTATGTCGATTTCCGCGTGACCGGCGTGAATGCCGAACTCTCGCGCGAGCGCGACGGCTATTTCGTGACCTTCACCGTCGAGGAGGGGCAGCAGTTCCGCATCGGCGAGGTGACGACGGTCAGCGAATACGAGGGCGTCGAGGCCGAGATCTATCACGACACGCTCAAGATGCGCCCGGGCGCGGTCTATTCGCCGGAAGTGGTGGAAAACGCCATCGCCCGGATGGAGCGCCTCGGCGTGACCGAGGGGGTGGATTTCCTGCGCGTCGAGCCGCGCGTCACCCGCAACGACCGCGAGTTGACGCTGGACGTGGAATTCGTGCTGCAGCGCGGCCCGCGCGTCTTTGTCGAGCGGATCGACATCGAGGGCAACACAACCACGCTCGACCGGGTGATCCGGCGGCAGTTCAACACCGCCGAGGGCGATCCGTTCAACCCGCGCGCCATCCGGCAGGCGGCCGAACGCATCCGCGCGCTGCGCTTCTTCGAGACCGTCGACGTGAACGCACGCGAGGGGTCGCGCCCCGACCAGGTGGTGATCGAGACCGATGTCGAGGAAACCACGACCGGTTCGGTCTCGGTCGGTGCCAGCTTCTCGACCAACTCGGGGCTGGGGCTGCAGTTCGGCTTTACCGAGCGCAATTTCCTCGGGCGCGGCCAGCAGGTGACGTTCAACATCCTCGGCACCGGCGACACGCTCAACTACAATATCGGCTTCGTCGAGCCCGCCTTTCTCGGGCGTGACGTGGCGCTCGGTCTCGACTTCGCGTTTCAGGAGACCGACAGCGACAACAGCCTCTTCGACACCGCGATCGGCGTGTTCCGCCCCAGCCTGACCTTCCCCACCGGGCAGAACGGCCGTCTGAGCCTGTTCTACAACGGCCGCTACGAGGAGATGTCGGACTATAACGGCACCAGCGGCATCCTGCAGGGCGAGGTGAACCAGGGCGATCTGTGGACCAGCGCCGTGGGCTACGATTACAGCTTCGACACCCGGCGCACCGGGCTCAACCCGAGCGCGGGTATGCTGCTGTCCTTCGGTCAGGAACTGGCCGGTCTGGGCGGCGACAACGAGTATATCAAGACAACCGCCCGCCTCGTGGGGCAGACCACCGTGCTCAACGAGGAGGTGACGCTGCGCGCCATTCTCGAAGGCGGCGCCATCGAGTTCAACAGCGGCCAGAACAGCCGCTTCATCAACCGCTTCAACGACCAGGTGATCCGCGGCTTCGAGCCGAACGGCATGGGTCCGGTCGAGGGCAACGAACACCTGGGCGGCAACTATTTCGCGGCGCTCAAGCTCGAGGCGGAGTTCCCGCTCGGCCTGCCCGACGAATACGGCATCTCCGGCGGCGCGTTCTACGATATCGGCTCGATCTGGGGGATCGACAGCCAGGCGGCGGCGGTGAACCCGGTCAACGCCACCGGCTTCGAGCCGCGTCACGTGATCGGCCTGTCGGTGTTCTGGACCTCGCCCTTCGGGCCGCTGCGGATGAACTTTTCCAATGCGCTCCAGAAAGAGCCGGGCGATTTCGAGCAGACCTTCAACCTGACGGTCCGCACCGACTTCTGAACATGCGCGGGGGGCTCTTTCTCCTCGCGGTGCTCGCGCTCGTCTCGGGGCTGGCCGGGGCCCCGGCGCGGGCCCCCGCGCAACAGCTTGGCGTCGTGCAGAGCGACATTCTGGTGATCGATATCGAGCGGCTTCTGGCCGAAACCGCCTACGGGCGGCGGCTTCAGGCGCTGATCGAGGCCGAGCGCGACGCGCTCATCGCCCGCAACGAGCGCGTGGCGAGCGAACTCGAGGCCGAGGAACAGGCGCTGACCGAGCTGCGCGCCACCACCCCGGCCGAGGAATTCCGGCAGATGGCGGATGCCTTCGATACCAAGGTCACGCAGTTGCGCCGCGAGAGCGAGCGCCTGTCGCGCGAGCTGGAGCGGCAGCGCGACCTCGCGCCGGTTCAGTTCATGCGGGTGGTGCAGCCGGTGCTGGGCGAGTTGCTGAACGAGGCGGATGCGGTCGCGCTGCTCGACGTGCGCAGCGTGATCCTGCGTGCCGATGTGGTGGACGTGACCGATATCGCCATCTCGCGCATCGACGCGCGCATCGGCGATGGGCCCGAGCCGCCCGCGCCCTCGGGCGAGACGCCGGGAGACACATCGGGCGCGGCGGGCGGAGACTAGCCGGGCCCCGCGCCGCGCTTGCCCCGCGCGGGCGCTCTTGCTAGGGACAGCACGTCGCAACTGTGA
>CAJXKX010000400.1 GCA_913055965.1 uncultured Roseovarius sp. | reverse complement strand
TTGCCATGGCTCTGCGCTATTCTTTTGATCTGGGCGACGAGGCCGCGCGGGTGGAAAAGGCCGTTGAAAAGGTGCTGGCGGACGGGCTGCGCACCGCCGATCTGATGGGCCCCGAGGGCGGCACGCCGGTCAGCACTTCGGGCATGGGCGACGCGGTGCTCGCGGCGCTCGACGAAAGCCTCTGATCGCGGCGGGCGGCGCGCTTTCTGCCCTTGCCAAAGCGCGCGCCCTCGTCTATCCCGCCCCGCACGGTCGGGCTGTAGCGCAGCCTGGTAGCGCACCTGCTTCGGGAGCAGGGGGTCGGAGGTTCGAATCCTCTCAGCCCGACCAATGAGACAAGAGACCGATGCAGAAGGGCGCCCCGCGGCGCCCTTTGTCTTGTCCTGCGGCCTCTTCTGGCCGGAAATATCCCGGGGGAGTCGCGCGACCGCGCGACGGGGGCAGCGCCCCCTCCGCGCCCGCCCTCAGGGTGCGTCGCCGATCTCGCCGGTCAGGGTAAAGAGCCGCTTGGGCCCGCCCGCGGGCTCGATCTTGATATGGCCGACGCCGCGCTTGCCCGCGAACTGCCCGGTGCCGTTCACGAGTTCCCAGAATCCGTCATCGTGCAGCGCGGGTTTCTCCGCGCCCTTCATGAACACGGCGCGCACGGTGAACTTGATGATCGCCACGTCGCCGTTGTCGGCGGTAAAGCGCAGGTAGCCCTGAGGATCGCCCGCGTGGGGCGGGTTGATGTCGTGCCAGCCGAATTCGGTCACCTGCGCACCGGCGAGCGCGCCTTCGCCTTCCGAGACACCCTCGCGGCGCACGGCGAGCACGAAATGGTTGCTGCCGTCGCCCATCTCGAATCGCATCTGTTCCTTGGGGTCGAGCACGGTGCTTACCGAGACCGGCGCGGCAAGCGCTGCCCCGGCGAACAGCGCGAGGCCGGTCGCTGTGGCGGTCAGAACTTTGGTCAATCGCATATCGGATCACTCCTGTTGAAATCACTGCGGCCCCGCCGGGGCCACTGCCACAAGGCGGCGCGCGCCTGCGAATCTCAACAGTAAAGAGCGGCCCGGGCCGTCACATTTGCGTGTATGAATATATCGCGGCAGGTCTCAGTCTGGGCTGAGCATGTAGCCCTCGCCGCGCACCGTCTGAAGGTAGCGCGGCTGTTTCGGGTCGGCCTCGATCTTGCGGCGCAGGCGGGTGATCTGCACATCGACCGCGCGCTCCTGCGCCTGTCCGTCGTCGCGGCCCAGTTCCTCGACCAGCCGCGCGCGGCTGATCGCCTGGCGCAGGTTCTCGGCGAAGATGCGCATGAGCTGCACCTCGGTCGCCGTCAGCTTGACCGGCAGCCCGGCGCGGCTGAGCTCGCCGCGCTCGATGTCGTAGCGGGCGGGGCCCATCTGCACGATCTTGGGCTGTTTCTCCTCGGGTTCGGGCTCGGGCATGCGGCGCAGGATGGCGTTGATCCTGAGCAGCAGTTCGCGCGGCTCGAACGGCTTGGGCAGGTAGTCGTCGGCGCCCGCCTCGAGCCCCTCGATGCGGTCGGTCGTCTCGCCCTTGGCGGTGAGCAGCAGGATCGGCGTGCCGCGCGTCTCGCGCAGGACACGGGTGAGTTCGAGCCCGCTTTCGCCGGGCATCATCACGTCCATCACGATCAGGTCGAAATCGAGCCCCGCCAGCACCCGCCGGGCATGACCCGCATCGCGCGCGACCGACACGAGAAATCCGTGCCGCATCAGGAATTTGCGCAGCAGGTCGCGAATCCGCTCGTCATCGTCCACGATCAGCAGGTGCGGCGCGGGCTCGGTCATGTGTCGGACTCCCTGATCGCGTGGTAGAGGCGGCGCAGGTCCGGCTCCATCATCGCCTCGAGCACCTGCCGGAATCCGGCCACCGCCTGCGGTCCGGCGGCGCGGTAGGCGGCGCGCATGCGCGCGCGCTGCGCATCCGACAGCTTGCGTTCCAGCGCTGCGCCCGCGTCGGTCAGGTGCAGGTGCCGCTCGCGCCGGTCGGTGGTGCCCACCCGGCTTTCGACCAGCCCGTCCTCGATCAGGGTGCGCAGCACGCGGTTGAGCGATTGCTTGGTCACGCCGAGGATGGCGAGCAGGTTGTTGACCGTCGTGCCGGGGATACGGGCGATGAAATGCAGCGCCCGGTGATGGGCGCGGCCATAGGCCATCGTCGCGAGGATGCGGTCGGGATCGGCGGTAAAGCCGCGATAGGCAAAGAACATCGCCTCGATTCCCTGCCGCAATTGCTCGTCGGTGAGAAACAACAGGTTCTCGCCGCCCTGCATCTCTCCCATTCGGGCACCTCGTTCTGAAATCATCGCCTCTGGACCGGATATTAAGTCAGCTTTATTGACATTCCAAGATCGAATTGGTAGCGAATCGCGGAAACTGCGTAATTATATGTCCGATGCGGTCGTAAATTGCGCAATAAATGGAAAATATGTGAAGGACAGGCCGATGGCAAGCTATGACGACCGCGATGGCAAGATCTGGATGGACGGGGCGC
The DNA here is from genome assembly GCA_913055965.1 of uncultured Roseovarius sp. Taxonomy (GTDB): domain Bacteria; phylum Pseudomonadota; class Alphaproteobacteria; order Rhodobacterales; family Rhodobacteraceae; genus Roseovarius. The sequence goes on along the minus strand of CAJXKX010000400.1, from coordinate 399 downwards.
TGATCGACTGGCGCGACGCCAATGTGCATATTCTCAGCCACGCGCTGCACTACGCCAGTTCCGTGTTCGAGGGCGAGCGCTGCTATGGCGGCAAGGTGTTCAAGAGCCGCGCGCATTCCGAGCGGCTGCTGAAATCCGGCGAGCTGATGGACATGCCGATCCCCTACAGCGTGGACGAGATCGAGGCGGCCAAGCGCGCGGTGCTCGAGGCCAACGGGCTGAGCGATGCCTATGTCCGCGTGCTGGCGTTTCGCGGCGCGGGCGAGGACATGGGCGTCGCCGCCGCGCGCAACCCGATCCGCATGGCGGTGACCGCCTGGGAATGGGGCAGCTACTACGGCGACGCCAAGACTCGTGGCGCCAAGCTCGACATCGCCAAGTGGAAGCGCCCGAGCCCCG
>CAJXKX010000399.1 GCA_913055965.1 uncultured Roseovarius sp. | reverse complement strand
CCCAGCCGCTCCTCCAGCGCGTCGATATGGCGGATCACCGTTGCGTGATGCACGCCCAGCACCTCCGCCGCCCCGCTCACCGTGCCGATCCGCGCCACGTGAAAGGCGGTGCGCACCTCGTCCCAGTTCTCCATGTCCGGTCTCCTGCGCCCCGCGCCCTCGCCATGTCGCGTGCAGTATGCGGTGCGCCGCGCCCCGGCGCAATCCGCCCCGCGCCGCTTGACTCGCGCGCCCCCCGCGCATAAACGCAGCCCAAATCCCCGGAGGCACACGGCTTCCGGTCCCATGGGGTCTGCCCCGGGATCGCCCCCCGTCAGCGCGTTGCGCCCACGGGGGCGTTCAACGTTCGACCGGCCGTCCCCATATCGGGCGGCAACAGTGCAACCCGCGCAAAGGAGCGTGAGCGATGTTCGAAAACCTGTCCGAACGCCTCTCCGGCGTGCTCGACCGGCTGACCCGGCAGGGCTCGCTCTCCGAGGACGACGTCAAGTCCGCCCTGCGCGAGGTCCGCGTCGCGCTGCTCGAGGCCGACGTGTCGCTGCCCGTCGCGCGCAGCTTCATCAAGCGGGTCGAGAAAGAGGCGACCGGCCAGGCGGTCACCAAATCGGTGACGCCCGGCCAGCAGGTCGTCAAGATCGTCCACGACGCGCTCATCGACACGCTGAAGGGCGAGGGCGATCCCGGCGCGCTCAAGATCGACAACCCGCCCGCGCCCATTCTGATGGTGGGTCTGCAGGGCTCGGGCAAGACCACGACCACCGCCAAGCTCGCCAAACGGCTGAAAGAGCGCGACGGCAAGAAGGTCCTGATGGCCTCGCTCGACACCAACCGCCCCGCAGCGATGGAACAGCTCGCCATCCTCGGCAAGCAGATCGGCGTCGACACCCTGCCCATCGTCAAGGGCGAAGATCCCGTCGCCATCGCCAAACGGGCCAAAACGCAGGCCTCGCTCGGCGGCTACGACGTCTACATGCTCGACACCGCCGGCCGCCTCCATATCGACCAGGAACTGATCGCCCAGGCGGCGGCGGTGCGCGACGTGGCGGGTCCCCGCGAGACGCTTCTGGTCGTCGATGGCCTGACCGGTCAGGACGCAGTCAACGTCGCCACCGAATTCGACGACAAGATCGGCGTCACCGGCGTCGTGCTCACCCGGATGGACGGCGACGGGCGCGGCGGCGCGGCTTTGTCGATGCGCGCCATCACCGGCAAGCCGATCCGCTTCGTGGGCCTCGGCGAAAAGATGGACGCCATCGAGACTTTTGAGGCCGAGCGCATCGCCGGCCGCATCCTCGGCATGGGCGACATCGTCGCGCTCGTGGAAAAGGCGCAGGAAACGCTGGAGGCCGAACAGGCCGAACGCATGATGCGCCGCATGCAGAAGGGTCAGTTCAACATGAACGACCTGCGCGGCCAGCTCGAGCAGATGCAGAAGATGGGCGGCATGGAAGGGCTCATGGGCATGATGCCCGGCATGGGCAAGATGGCCAGACAGGTGCAGGAGGCGGGCTTCGACGACAAGGTGATCGCCCGCCAGATCGCCCTCATCCAGTCGATGACCAGGAAAGAGCGCGCCAACCCCGCCCTCCTGCAGGCCAGCCGCAAGAAACGCATCGCGGCAGGCGCGGGGCAGGAGGTCTCGGAGCTCAACAAGCTGCTCAAGATGCACCGCCAGATGGCCGACATGATGAAGAAGCTCGGCAAGAAGGGCGGGAGAGGCATGCTCAAGCAGGCGCTTGGCGGCATGATGGGCAAGGGCGGCGGCATGCCCGACATGAACGACCCCAAGGCGTTGGAAGAGGCCGCCCGCGCCATGGGCGGCAAGCTGCCCGGCGGCCTTGGCGGCATGGGCGGCGGCGGCATGGGCCTGCCCCCCGGCCTTTCGGGCTTCGGCAAGAAGAAATGACGCAATGATTTCATCTTGCCAGAAATACTCAACTCCAACCGCGCAACCGGCACACCGCCGGGGGAAGGCGTGGCGATGACCCTCACCAACGCCCCCGTGCTCGACAGCGCGCGCCTCATCCTGCGCGGGCCGGAGATGCGCGAGTTCGACGCGCTCGCGGCCTTCTTCGCCGACCCCGACCGCGCCTGGGGCTTCGGCGGGGCCGAGACGCGCCCCGAGGCCTGGCGCTGGTGGGCCAGCAATATCGGCCACTGGCATATCCACGGCTACGGCTATTTCACGATAGAGGACAAGGCCAGCGGCGCGCCCGCAGGCATCTGCGGCATCTGGAACCCCGAAGGCTGGCCCGAGCCGGAACTGGGCTGGGTCGTGTTCGAGGGCTTCGAGGGGCGCGGCATCGCCTATGAGGCCGCCCTCCGCGCCCGCCGCTACGCCTACGAGGACCTGGGCTTCACCACGCTGACCTCCAACATCCTGCCGGGCAATACCCGCTCGGTGGCCCTGGCCGAACGCCTCGGGGCCTGGTTCGAGCGCGAATATGACAACGTCTCGATGGGCCGCGACATGCTCTACCGCCACCCCGGTCCCGACGCCGCCACCGACACCGCCCATGGCCGCGACGACGACGGCTCGGTCGAGGCCTACGCATGAGCAGCTATCCCGATATCCCGGTGATCGAGACCCGCCGCCTTGTCCTGCGCGGCCCCGAGGCGGGCGATTATCCCGATTTCAAGGCGACCTTCGCCTCCTACCGCTCGCGCTTCATGGGCGGGCCGCTCAATTCCTACGAGGCGTGGATGCTCTACGCCGCCGAAATCGGTCACTGGGCGGTGCGCGGCTTCGGCATGTGGATGATCCACGACAAGAACACGGACGAGACCTATGGCATGGCCGGGGGCTGGTTCCCCGCCAAATGGCCCGAGCGCGAGATCGCCTGGATCATCTGGCCCGACAAGGCCGGTCGCGGCTACGCCCTCGAGGCGACCCACGCCGTGCGGCGCCATT
>CAJXKX010000398.1 GCA_913055965.1 uncultured Roseovarius sp. | reverse complement strand
CACTCGCGGCCTGACGGCAGCCGCGACCGAGGGACAGATGACGCGCCGCCCGGGGGGATCCCCGGGCGGCGCATTCCGTTTCAGGCCCGGTCATCCGGGCCGACAGGCATGTAGAGATCGCCACCCTCGCGGTATTTCTCGGCCATCGCCGCCATGCCCTCTTTCTGCGCCTCGGCGCGGATGTCGTGGCTGATCCGCATCGAGCAGAATTTCGGCCCGCACATCGAGCAGAAATGCGCCACCTTATGCGCCTCTTTCGGCAGGGTCTGGTCATGGAAATCGCGCGCCGTGTCGGGGTCAAGCGACAGGTTGAACTGATCTTCCCAGCGGAATTCGAACCGCGCCCGGCTGAGCGCATCATCGCGGCGCTGCGCGCCGGGCAATCCCTTGGCAAGGTCGGCGGCGTGGGCGGCGATCTTGTAGGTGATCACCCCGGTTTTCACGTCGTCGCGGTCGGGCAGGCCAAGATGCTCCTTGGGCGTGACATAGCACAGCATCGCGCAGCCGAACCAGCCGATCATCGCCGCGCCGATGCCGCTTGTGATATGGTCATATCCCGGCGCGATATCCGTCGTGAGCGGCCCCAGCGTGTAGAACGGGGCCTCGTGACAGCACTCAAGCTGCTTGTCCATGTTTTCCTTGATCTTGTGCATCGCCACATGGCCCGGCCCCTCGATCATCACCTGGCAATCCCTGGCCCATGCGATTTTCGTCAGTTCCCCCAAGGTCTCCAGTTCGGCGAATTGCGCGGCATCGTTGGCATCGGCGATCGAGCCGGGGCGGAGCCCGTCGCCCAGCGAAAAGCTGACATCATAGCGGCGGCAGATGTCGCAGATTTCCTCGAAATGCTCGTAGAGGAACGACTCGCGGTGGTGATGCAGGCACCATTTGGCCATGATCGAGCCGCCGCGCGAGACGATCCCCGTCACCCGGTCCACGGTCATCGGCACCATGTGCAGCCGCACGCCCGCGTGGATGGTGAAGTAATCCACCCCCTGTTCGGCCTGTTCGATCAGTGTGTCGCGGAACACCTCCCATGTCAGGTCTTCGGCCACACCATTCACCTTTTCCAGCGCCTGATAGATCGGCACGGTGCCGATGGGCACGGGGCTATTGCGGATGATCCATTCGCGGGTGTTGTGGATGTTGCGCCCCGTCGAGAGGTCCATCACCGTGTCGGCCCCCCAGCGGATCGCCCAGACCAGCTTTTCCACCTCCTCCTCCATCGACGAGGTGACGGCGGAGGTGCCCATGTTGGCGTTGACCTTCACCAGGAAATTGCGGCCGATGATCATCGGCTCCAGTTCCGGGTGGTTGATATTGGCGGGGATGATGGCGCGGCCCGCCGCGATCTCGGAGCGGACGAATTCCGGCGTCACGTGATCGGGGATCTGCGCGCCCCAATCCTCGCCGTCGCGCGGGGCGGCGCTGGCCTCGCGCAGCTGGTTCTCGCGGATGGCCACGAATTCCATCTCGGGCGTGATGATCCCCGCGCGGGCATAGGCGAGTTGCGTGGGGGCCGCAGCGCCGATGCCGCGCAGCGGCGGCACCCGCACCGGGAATTCGGGCACCAGCCGGTCGCCCGTGACAAAGCCGTTATCCTCGGGCCTGACGCGGCGGCCCTCGTAGCCCTCGACATCGCCGCGCGCCATGATCCAGCCGCGGCGCAGGGGCGGCAGGCCGCGCGCCACCTCGATCACCGCGTCGGGGTCGGTATAGGGGCCGGAACTGTCATAGACCGGCAGAGGCGCCTCGCCCGCCGTCGGATGGGTCGAAATCTCGCGCATCGGCACGCGGATATCGGGGTGCAGCGCACCCCCGACAAAAATCTTGCGCGACGCGGGCAGCGGGCCGGTGGTCACGCTGGGGGCGATGGTCTTGGTAGGGATGGTCATGTTGGTGCTCCTCGAGCCATGGTTTCAAAGAGACCAGATGAGCCGTGGCCGGGGAGCGTTGGGGCACGCGGATCGCGGCCCCTGTTCGGACCGGGCACGCCGACAAGGGCGCGCGTCGGTCCTCAGCTTCCTACGCCAGTATCAACTGGGTCAGGTTCAAAGGGTCGCATCGCCGGTGTCGCCACCTGTCAGCCTCTCAGTCCCCTCGGCGGGACTCCCCTGCAGGACCCGAGGCTAGCCGATGCCCCGCGCCGGGGCAAGCGCGGGATCACGCCCGCCTTGTCAGCACGCCGCGCGCCTTGCTAGATCGCAAGAGACAGGCTCTGGCCGGGTCGGGACAGGCTTTGCGAAAGGGCGGGAATGGCAGACACGGCAAGGCACTCCATCCTTCTGACCGGGGCCTCCGGGCGCGTGGGCCGGATGCTCTGCGCCTCATGGGCAGAGGTTGCGCCCGGCCTCGCGCTCTTGCCGCAATACCGGGGCCCTGCGCCGTCGGGCGCGGTCTCGTGGGACCCGCTCGAGGGGCCGGATGCGCTTCTTGCCCATGTCGCGGAGGCAGGCCGCCCGCTGGCCATCCTGGCGCTCGCGGGGGTGACGCCGGGACCGGGCCGCGATCTCACGCTCAACCGACGCCTTGCCGAGGAGACGCTCGACGCCGCCTTGCAGGCGGGGGTGCGCCGCGTGCTGCTGGCCTCGTCCTCGGCGGTCTATGGCGCGGGCGATGGCGCGCCCTTCGCCGAGGAGGCCGCGCGCGCACCGGTCAATGCCTATGGCGCGGCCAAGCTGGAGATGGAGGAGGCCTGCGCCCCTTGGCGCGCCCGTGGCCTCGACATCTGCGCGCTGCGCATCGGCAACGTGGCGGGGGCGGACGCACTCTTGCTCAACGTGGCGGGTGCAGGGCGCGGGGGGGCGGTGGTGATCGACCGGTTCGCGGATGGCGGCGGGCCGGTGCGCTCGTATATCGGCCCGGCCACGCTCGCCGCCGTGCTTGCCACGCTCTGCCGCCATCCCGGCCCGTTGCCC
>CAJXKX010000397.1 GCA_913055965.1 uncultured Roseovarius sp. | reverse complement strand
GCGGGCGTGCCGCTCAAGACCTCGGTCGCGGGCGTGGCGATGGGCCTCGTGCTGGAGGAGGACGGCTCCTACGCGGTGTTGTCGGACATCCTGGGCGACGAGGACCATCTCGGCGACATGGATTTCAAGGTCGCGGGCACCTCCGAGGGCATCACCTCGCTGCAGATGGACATCAAGGTCGCGGGGATCACGCCCGAGATCATGCGCGTGGCGCTGGCACAGGCCAAGGAAGGCCGGATGCATATCCTGGGCGAGATGGACAAGGCGCTCTCGGGCGCCAACGAGTTCAGCGTCCATGCGCCGCGCATCGAGACCATGCAGATTCCGACCGACAAGATCCGCGAAGTGATCGGTTCGGGCGGCAAGGTGATCCGCGAGATCGTCGAGGTTTCGGGAGCCAAGGTGGACATCAACGACGAAGGCATCATCAAGATCGCCTCGCCCAATGGCGACGCCATCCAGAAGGCCTATGACATGATCTACTCGATCGTGGCCGAGCCGGAGGAAGGCAAGGTCTACAAGGGCACCGTCGTCAAGATCGTCGATTTCGGCGCCTTCGTGAACTTCTTCGGCAAGCGCGACGGGCTGGTGCATGTCAGCCAGATCGAGAACCGCCGCCTGAACCATCCGTCGGATGTGCTCAAGGAAGGTCAGGAGGTCTGGGTCAAGCTGCTGGGCTTCGACGATCGCGGCAAGGTGCGCCTGTCGATGAAGGTCGTCGATCAGGAGACCGGCGAGGAGATGAAGAAGGAAGAGGCGGCGGACTGAGCCGCACGCTTTCGACCTCACCGTACCGGCGCGCCGCGGGAGACCGCGGCGCGTTTTCGTTTGGTGCACCGAGCCGGGGGTGGTGGCGCAAAATCGCGCGCTTGTGTCGGGATTGACAGCCCCGGTTTGCCGTCCCCATGTTTTATAAGCCGCGAGGCAAGGGAGGCGCGCCATGTCCCAGACGATCCGATTCACGCTCGACGGCCGCGAGGTCGAGACAGAGGCCGGCCAGACCATCTGGGAGGTGGCGAATGGCCGCGGCCTCAAGATCCCGCATCTGTGCCACAAGCCCGCCCCCGGCTATCGCCCTGACGGCAATTGCCGCGCCTGCATGGTCGAGGTCGAGGGCGAGCGCACGCTGGTCGCCTCCTGCATTCGCGAGGCGCGTGACGGCATGGTCGTCACCACCAATTCGCACCGCGCGGAGAGCGCGCGCAAGATGGTGGTCGAGATGCTGCTCGCCGATCAGCCCGAGCGCGATGCCTCGCGCGATGCCTCCAGCCACCTGTGGGACATGGCCGATCTGAACGGCGTGACCCACAGTCGCCTGCCGAAGCTGGAGCGTGACCGCGTGCCGCTGCTCGATGACAGCCACGTCGCCATGCGCGTCAATCTCGACGCCTGCATCCAGTGCAACCTGTGCGTCCGCGCCTGCCGCGAGGTGCAGGTCAACGACGTGATCGGCATGGCCGGGCGCGGCCACGATGCCTATCCGGTGTTCGATTTCGACGACCCGATGGGCGAGAGCACCTGCGTCGCCTGCGGCGAATGCGTGCAGGCCTGTCCCACCGGGGCGCTGATGCCGGCCTCGGTGATGGACGACGCGCAGCAGGGCGACAGTGCCGATTACGACGAGGAAGTGCAGAGCGTCTGCCCGTTCTGCGGGGTGGGCTGCCAGGTGTCGCTCAAGGTCAAGGACGGCCGCGTCAAGTATGTCGAGGGCATCAACGGCCCGGCAAACGAGGGACGGCTCTGTGTCAAGGGGCGGTTCGGCTATGACTATATCCACCACCCGCACCGCCTGACCAAGCCGCTCATCCGGCGCGAGGACGCGCCCGCGAAAGGCCTCAATGTCGATCCCGGCAACTGGCAGGAGTTCTTCCGCGAGGCGGAATGGGACGAGGCGCTCGACATCGCAGCCGGCGGCCTGAAGCGGCTCAAGGATGCCCATGGCGGGGCCAGCGTCGCGGGCTTCGGCAGTGCGAAATGCACCAATGAAGAGGCGTATCTGTTCCAGAAATTCATCCGGCAGGGTTTCGGCCATAACAACGTCGATCACTGCACGCGGCTGTGCCATGCCTCATCCGTGGCCGCATTGATCGAGAACGTGGGATCGGGGGCCGTGACCGCCACGTTCAACGAGATCGAGAATGCCGATGTGGCGATCATCATCGGCGCCAACCCGATCGAGAACCACCCCGTCGCCGCCACCTATTTCAAACAGTTCACCAAGCGCGGCGGCAAGCTCATCGTGATGGACCCGCGCGGGGTGGGGATGCGCCGGTTCGCCACCCACATGCTGCAGTTCAAGCCCGGCGCCGATGTCTCGATGCTCAACGCGATCATGCATGTGATCGTCGAGGAGGGGCTCTACGATCAGCAATATATCGAGGCCTTCACCGAGAACTGGGAGGCCGAAAAAGCGCATCTGGCGCAGTTCCCGCCCGAGAAGATGGAGGCAATCTGCGGCATCCCCGCGGAGACGCTGCGCGACGTGGCGCGCGAGTTTGCCGGGGCCAAGGCGGGCATGATCTTCTGGGGGATGGGGATTTCGCAGCATATCCACGGCACCGACAATTCGCGCTGCCTGATCTCTCTGGCGCTGATGTGCGGCCATGTCGGCCGCCCCGGCACCGGGCTGCACCCGCTGCGCGGGCAGAACAATGTGCAGGGGGCCTCGGATGCGGGACTCGTGCCGATGTTCCTGCCGGATTACCAGACGGTGACCGATGACGGCGTGCGCAATGCCTTTACCGAGGTCTGGAAATCGGGCGATTTCTCGAACCAGAAGGGCCTGACCGTGACCGAGATCATGGATGCGGTGCACGAGGACAAGATCCGGGGCATGTATATCCTGGGCGAGAACCCGGCCATGTCCGACCCGGATGTGGAGCATGCCCGCGACGCGCTCGCCAAGCTGGAGCATCTCGTCGTTCA
>CAJXKX010000396.1 GCA_913055965.1 uncultured Roseovarius sp. | reverse complement strand
TGAAGGCAATCTCGAACCTGCTGCATTCGGAGCGGGGCGAGATCACCAAAGGCTCGATCGTCTACCGCGGAGAGCGGGTGGGCGAGCTGTCGCCCGCGGCGCTGGTCAAGCGCGGCGTGATACAGGTGATGGAGGGCCGGCACTGCTTCGAGCACCTGACCATCGAGGAAAACCTGATGACCGGGGCCTATACCCGCGGTGACGGCAAGGGCGCCGTCGAAGCCGATCTGGAGCTGGTCTACACCTATTTCCCGCGCCTCAAGGAACGCCGCCGCAGCCAGGCCGGCTATACCAGCGGCGGCGAGCAGCAGATGTGCGCCATCGGCCGCGCGCTGATGAGCCGCCCCGAGACGGTGCTGCTGGACGAGCCCTCGATGGGCCTGGCGCCGCAGCTGGTCGAAGAGATCTTCGGCATCGTCAAGGCGCTGAACGAGAACGAGGGCGTCAGCTTTCTGCTGGCCGAGCAGAACACCAACGTGGCGCTGCGCTTTGCCCATCACGGCTATATCCTGGAATCGGGGCGTGTGGTGATGGACGGCCCAGCCGACGCGCTGCGCGAGAACCCCGACGTGAAGGAATTCTATCTCGGCATGTCCGAAGAGGGGCGCAAATCCTTCCGTGACGTGCGCAGCTATCGCCGCCGCAAGCGGTGGCTGAGCTGACCCCCGGTGCCTGCCGGGCACGTTTCGACGCCGTTGCAGCCAGAGGACATTCGATGACCCGCCATTTCGACGATCTGGAAACCCGCCCGCAGGAGGCCCGCGACGCCGCCATCGCCCGCGTGCTGCCCGAGCAGATCGCGCGGGCGCAGGCCCTGCCGGGCTATGCCCGGAGCCTTGCCGGGGTCGATCCCGCCGCGATCACCGACCGCGCCGCGCTGGCCGCGCTGCCGGTGCTGCGCAAGTCCGAACTGGGGCGCGCGCAGGCGGATCGCGCGCCTCTCGGAGGGTTCACCGGCCCTGCCTCGGGCTTTGCCCATGTGTTCCAGTCTCCGGGCCCGATCTACGAGCCGGGCGGGACAAGCCACGACTGGTGGCGGATGGGCCGGTTCCTGCATGCCTGCGGCGTGGGGCCGGGCGATATCGTGCAGAACTGCTTTTCCTATCATCTCGTGCCCGCGGGCATGATCTTCGAGAACGGCGCGCGGGCGGTGGGGGCCGCCGTGCTGCCCGCCGGCACCGGGCAGACCGAGTTGCAGGCGCGCGCCGCCCATGACATCGGCGTCACGGCCTATGCGGGCACGCCCGATTACCTCAAGGTCATCCTCGACAAGGCCGACGAGATGGGGCTGCCGCTCGGGATCACCAAGGCCGCCGTCGGGGGCGGCGCGCTGTTCCCGTCGCTGCGGCAGGAATACGCGGATCGCGGCATCGCCTGCCTGCAATGCTATGCCACCGCCGACCTGGGCAACATCGCCTACGAGAGTGCGGCGCAGGATGGCATGATCGTGGACGAGGGCGTGATCGTCGAGATCGTGCGCCCCGGCACCGGCGATCCCGTGGCACCCGGCGAGGTGGGCGAGGTGGTGGTGACCACGCTCAACCCCGATTATCCGCTGATCCGCTTCGCCACCGGCGACCTGAGCGCGGCGATGGAGGGGGCAAGCCCCTGCGGGCGCACCAACATGCGCATCAGGGGCTGGATGGGCCGCGCCGACCAGACTACCAAGATCAAGGGCATGTTCGTGCGCCCCGAGCAGGTGGCGGCGCTGGTCGCGCGCCACGCGGGCATCGGGCGCGCCCGGGTGATCGCCAGCCGCGAGGGCGAGGCGGATGTGATGACGGTGCGCATCGAGGCGGCGGAGGGTGCGCCCGAGCACTTCGAGGGCACGGTGCGCGAGGTCCTCAAGCTCAAGGGTCGGGTCGAGGTCGTGCCGCCCGGCAGCCTGCCCAATGACGGCAAGGTGATCGAGGACGCGCGCAGCTACGAGTAAGCGGGGAGAGAGCCCATGGTCATGCGACACCTTCTGGCCTGGGGCCTGGGCCTGTGGCTCTGGCAAGGGGGAGTGATGGCCGCCGATCTTGCGCTGATCCTCGACACCCGCGCCGGACAGGAGCGGCGCTCGGCGGTGGCGTTCGATCCGGGCGCGGCGCTGGCCGGGGCCGGGTACGAGGTGCTGGTGCCCGGGGGCGACGGGATCGCCCCGCTGCGCGCCGCGGCGCTCGATCTCGAGGCGCGGGTCGCGGGCGGAGAGGTGGCGCGGCTGGTCATCCTGATCGGCGGCGACATGGCCGGGGACGGTCAGGACAGCTGGCTCTTGCCCGCGGGTACGGGGGCGGTTTCGCGGCTGCGCGTGGGGGCGGCGGGGCTGTCGGTCAATGCGCTCTCGGCGATCGCCGGCATGGTGGAGGGGCCGGCCCTGTTGCTGATCGCGCCCGAGGCGGGCGCTGCGGGCGCGGGGCTCTCGCCGGGGCTTGCGGGCTTTGCCGAGGCGGCGGGGGTGAGCTATGCGACCGGCCCGCGCGCGGCGCTCGCCGCGCTGCTCGACGGGCCGCTCCTGGCCCCCGGCACAAGCCTGGCCGAGGCGGCGCGTGCCGCGCCCGAGGGGGTGGTCCTGTCGGGGGCCCTGCCGGGCGATGCGGGGCTGGTGGGGCCGGAGCCGCAGGTCGTGCCCGAGGCACAGCTGGCCGAAGCGCGCGAGGACGGGTTCTGGCAGGCGGTCGAGGTGCTCGACACGCAGGCGGCCTATGAGGCCTATCTCGCCGCCTGTCCCGAGGGCCGTTACCGCGGCGAGGCGCAGGCGCGCCGCGACTGGCTGCGCGCCGAGCCCGAGCGCGTGGCGCGGGCCGCCGAGGCGGCGCTGGGCCTCGACCGCGCGGCGCGGCGCGACGTGCAGCGCTGGCTCGCCGTGCTGGGCCATTACGGGCGCGGGATCGACGGCATTTTCGGGCGCGGCACGCGCGGGGCCATCGCCGACTGGCAGGCGGGGCAGG
>CAJXKX010000395.1 GCA_913055965.1 uncultured Roseovarius sp. | reverse complement strand
GCGACATATACGAGAAGCGCTTCGCCCCGCTGCTGAACGTCGCGCTCGACTGACCAGAAGGCGGCACGCCCCGCCTTCCACTTTCTTCAAATATCCCCGCCGGAGGCTCCGCCACCCGCCGCCCCGCGCGGCATCCGCCTCTCAGGGCGCGGTGAAATCCATCAGCGCCGCATCCTTGCGCAGGTAGAGCGGGTGTTTGGCCGAGCCGTCCTTGTTCAGGCCGAAGCATTTGAGCGGACGCCCGGTGGCCGCGAGGGCCGTCACCGCGGCGCGGACGGTGTCGGCGTGGCGGGCGTGGAGCTTGCCATAGGCCATCACCACAAGCTGCGCCTCTTCGGCCATCGCCACCAGCGCGGGGATGTTGGCCGGGCTGCAGGCGCGCGCCGGGTCGTGCGGCAGATCGCGCGGCGAGGTGGCGCGCCAGTCGAGCACGTTGCCCTTGAGGTAGCGGGTATAGCCCCAGTCGCGGGCAAAGGTGAGTTCGCGGTGGCAGGTGGGATCGGAGGCCTCGGCATCGGCGACCGAGGGGTTCATGCCCACGAAGAGCACGGTGCGGGGGGCCTCGCCGGGCGCGGTCCAGTCACGGGTGAGGGCCTGCCGATAGCGGCCGCACGGGGAAAAGGTGGCACCGCCGCGCACGCCCTCGGGCAGGCGCAGGCGGACGCGGCCGCCGGGATCATGCCTGTCCGCCGGGGCGGTCATCGGTTGAAGACGCGTGCGGGGTGCAATTCGCCCGCCTTGTAGCGGCCCACGGCGAGCGCGCGGCCATCGTGCTGCGCGGCCCAGCATTCCTCGCCGTACTCCACACCGCTGGCGATCACCATGCCGGGATTGCCGTTGCGCAGCCGCGCCGCGCCCTCCTGGGTGGCGGTGACCATGGGCAGGTCCGCGAGCCCGTCCTCGAGCGGGCGCAGATGGGTGTCGAGTTCTGGGGTGCGGGCGAGCGCCTCGATCGTCTCCATGTCGATGCCGTCTTCGGCGTCGAACGGCCCCGACCATGTGCGGCGCAGCGTCACCACATGGCCGAAACAGCCGAGCGCCCGGCCCAGATCGCGGGCGATGGCGCGCACGTAGCCGCCCTTGCCGCAGGTCATCTCGATCACCGCGTGGTCGGGATCGGGGCGGTCGGCGAGCACGATCTCCTCGACCCAGAGCGGGCGCGCGGCGACCTCGAAATCTTCGCCGTCGCGGGCGCGCTTGTAGGCGCGCTGCCCGTCGATCTTGACCGCCGAGAAGCGCGGCGGCACCTGCATGATGTCACCGAGGAAGCCGCCCAGCGCGTCCTTGATCTGCGCGTCGGTGGGGCGCGCGTCGCTGGTGTCGGTCACCTCGCCCTCGGCGTCGTCGGTATTGGTGGCCTGCCCCAGCCGCACGGTGAAGCGGTAAGCCTTGAGCGCATCGGTGATGTAGGGGACGGTCTTGGTGGCCTCGCCGAGCGCGATGGCGAGCACGCCCGTCGCTTCGGGGTCAAGCGTGCCGGCATGGCCCGCCTTGCGGGCGTCAAGCGCCCATTTCACCTTGTTGACGACGGCGGTGGAGGTGAGCCCCGCGGGCTTGTCCACCACCAGCCAGCCGGAAATGTCGCGGCCCTTGGCCTTGCGTGCCATGCGTCGGTCCTGTTGCTGTGGCCCTGATCAGGCGCAAGGGCCTAGTCGAGCGGCGCGGCCGCGTCAACCACGACGCCGAGGATCGGGCCCATCGGCAGGAAGCCCCCGTCCGAGCGGTCGAGCGCGGGGGCGTGCAGGCGCGACACCTTGCCGTCGAGATAGAGCGCCTGCGCCACGCCGAGATGGTCGCGGAACACCCGCGCGAAGCGGTGGAAATTGACCGGCGCGTCGGAGATGAGGAACCACACGCGCCGCCCGTCGGGCGATGTGCCGACGCCGTTGCGCACGAAGCGGCTGTCGCTGTCCTCGAGAAAGCGGGGGTGGAGCGCGCCGTCGATCACGAGCATCGGCCCGGATTGGGTGGCGTGGCGGCAGTCGGGCGCGGTGCGGGCGAAGGCGCGCGATTCGATCACGTCGGCGCGGCCGTCGCGGACGCAGAACACGCCGTTGGGCAGCATCCCGAAATTGCCGGGACCGGCGGAGGTGACGAGCGGCGCGCGCTGCTGCCGGTTCTCGACATGGAGGCCGACGGGGCGGCGGTCGGGGTGATACATGCCGCCGTTCATGGCGAAGGCGAGGCGCTCGCCCCCGGTTTCGAGCAGCCGCTCGACATTGGCGAAGCTGCCGAGCGGCGTGCCGGTTTCGGGGTCGGCGAGGAACAGGCGGATATCGTCGGTCGCGGGGTCGGCCTCGCAAAGGGTGTAGCCCGTGCCTTCGACGGTGAGGGCGCGGCAGGAGGCGGCGGCTGCGGGGGCGGCGAGGGCGAGCAGGAGCAGGGCGAGGGCGCACGTCATGCGCCGGGCTGGCCGGAGCATCTCTGGCCACAGGGGCCGGCCTTTCCGGGAGAGTGCCCGGTCAAGCCGGGCAATGACGCGGCCCCGAATACCGGCGGGTGCGCTATCCCTCGACATCCCGGCGCACCTTTTCATCCTCGAAGAGCCGGCGCGTCTCGTCCATCTGGTCGAAGGTCTCGTCGAGGCGGAAGCGCAGGTCGGGGGTGAACTTGAGCCCCGCCTTGCGGCCGATGAGGCGTCGCAGCTCGGACTTGTTGCGCGCGAGATACTCGATCGCCGCGCCCTGCGCCGCGCCGCCGAGCGGCATGACGAAGGCGGTGGCGATCTTGAGGTCGGGCGAGAGCCGCACCTCGCCCACGGTGATCGACAGGCGGTTCAATTCCGGGTCGTGGATGTCGCCGCGCATCAGCACCTCCGACAGGGTGCGGCGGATCAGCTCGCCGACGCGGAGCTGGCGCTGCGAGGGGCCGGGGCCATCATGAGTGCGGTGTTTTGCCATGGAGCCGATGTAATCCTTCGGTCGGGCGGTGCCAAGCGGG
>CAJXKX010000394.1 GCA_913055965.1 uncultured Roseovarius sp. | reverse complement strand
CGAGCCGCGCCAGCGCCCCCTCGCGCAGCGTGACCGAGGCAAGCGCCACCGCCACGGTCACGCTCGCCGTGCCCAGACCCATCACGAAGGTGCCGAGGATGCCCGCCATCTCGATTCCCATCCGCCAGGTCAGGATCAGCAGGAACAGCGCCCCGGTGCAGGGCCGGATCGCCACCGCGCCGATCAGCACCACCGCGTCGCGCACCGAACCCACGCGCGCGGCCTCGTCCGGGGTCGGGCCGTGGCGGTGGCCGCACGCGCCGCATACCGCCCCGTGGTCGCGCGCGGGGGCTGCGCGCGCGCGCCGCCAGCGCCGCAGCCCGCGCACCGCCAGCCAGGCACCCACGGCGGCGATCGCCCCATAGCTCGCCGGGGCCATCCATTGCTCGGCCACGCCCGTCATCCGCTGCCGCGTGAGATCGAACAGCAGCACCCCGGCATAGACCATCGCCACCGCGCTCGCCGCCTGCGCGAGGCTCGACGCCAGCGCCAGCGCCGAGAGCCGCAGCGCGCCCACCCGCGCCGCCATGCCGTATCCGCCCAGCAGCACCTTGCCATGCCCCGGCCCCGCCGCGTGAAAGAACCCGTAGGCGAAACACAGGCCCATCAGCCCCGCCAGCGCCCCCGGCTCGCCCGCGCGCAGGGCGCGCAAGAGCCGCGCCATCGCCTGCTGCGTCTCGGCCTGCCCCGCGCGCGCCCATTCGCCCAGCGCCGCGGCCCCCTCCATGCCCCAGAGCCAGACGGCCCCGGCCACCACTGCCAGCGCCGCAAGGCTCAGGAGGGCGCGCGGCACGAGATCACCATGATGTCGGAAAACAGGTTGCCCACCTCGACGCCGGTATACTGCTCCTCGGCGGTGAGGTCCGCCAGCATGTCGCGGAACGCGCGCTGGCTCTCGTCGAGATCGGGCTCGGTGATCGCATAGGCGCAGCCGTCGGGCAGCACCACCGGCCCGGCGAGCGTGTAATCCACGAAATAGGTGGGGTCGTAGGGCTCGACGCGCAGCCCGTCGGGCGCGACCGGGCCGAAACCGCGCTCATGCGTGGCGACGATTCGGCCCTCGTCCATGCGCACGCCGGTGGGCACGGGATGGTCGAGCGCGACCTTCTGCCCGCCCGCATGGATGTAGAGATCGCCCTCGAATCCTTCGGGCCATTCCACGAGGTCGAAGCCCTTGAGCTGCGCGAGTTCCTCTTCGGTCAACTCTCCGTCGCCATCGGGATCGAGCCCCATGTCGGTCAGGATCAGCAGCGAGAAGAAATCGTCATAGGTCCAGGTCACCTCGACCCCGGTCAGCCGCCCCTCGGCATCGCTGCGGAAATCCAGCGCCACATCGACGAAGACATGCGGATGTGCGCCCGCCGGGGCGGCGACAAGGGCGGCGAGGGCGGTGGCGAGCGCGGCACGGATCATGGCGCATCTTCTACGGCAAGGCGCGGCCCGGCGGCAAGCGGTGGCGCGGGGCGCGCCACGCTCACTTGCGGAAAGCCGCGCATCGCGCGCCGGCGCGGCTCAGACCAGTTCGACCGCGTAGCTCTCGATCACGGTGTTGGCGAGCAGCTTCTCGCACATCTGCGTGACCGTCTCGCGGGCGGTGTCGGCATCGGTCTCGGCGAGGTCGAGTTCGATCACCTTGCCCTGCCGCACCCCTTCGACACCGTCGAAGCCGAGCGAGCCGAGGGCATGGCGCACCGCCTCGCCCTGCGGGTCGAGAACGCCGGGTTTCAGCATCACGTGAACGCGGGCCTTCATCGGTCTGCTTCCTCTCAGTTGATCAGCGTCGGGCGCGTCATCGGCGTCGCCCCCTTGGGCATGACGCCGAGGCGGTTGGCGACCTCGGTATAGGCGTCGGTGAGCGAGCCCAGGTCACGGCGGAACACGTCCTTGTCGAGCTTCTGCCCGGTCTTGATGTCCCACAGGCGGCAGCTGTCGGGGCTGATCTCGTCGGCGACGATCAGGCGCTGGAAATCGCCGTCATAGACGCGGCCCACCTCGATCTTGAAATCCACCAGCCGGATGCCGACGCCATACATCACGCCCGACAGGAAATCGTTGACCCGGAGCGCGAGGCTGAGGATGTCGTCCATGTCCTGCTGGCTGGCCCAGCCGAAGGCCGCGATATGTTCCTCGGTGACCAGCGGGTCGCCCAGCTTGTCGTCCTTGAGGCAGTATTCCACCACCGGGCGCGGCAGCTGCGTGCCCTCGTCCATGCCCAGCCGCTTGGCCATGGTGCCCGCGGCATAGTTGCGCACGATCACTTCGAGCGGAATGATCTCGACCGCGCGCACGAGCTGCTCGCGCATGTTCACCCGCCGGATGAAATGCGTGGGCACGCCGATATTGTTGAGCCCGGTCATGAAATATTCCGAGAGCATGTTGTTGAGCACGCCCTTGCCCTCGATCACCGCCTTCTTCTCGGCGTTGAAGGCGGTGGCATCGTCCTTGAAATACTGGATGATCGTGCCCGGCTCCGGGCCTTCGTAAAGGACCTTGGCCTTGCCTTCGTAGATTTTCTTGCGCCGTGCCATGCAGTCTCCGTCGCTGGGGCTGGGGGCGCGGCAGAGCCCGCGCCGATGCGCCCTCATAGTGCAAGCCCCGCCCCGTCGCAAGGTGTCGCATCGGGGTCGGGGGCCTTGCCCTTGCGGGGCGCAGAGGGCATATCGGGACCGGATGCAATCAGTGCAAGGGGACCGGCCCGATGACCACCTTCGACGACCGCGAGAGCGCCTTCGAGAACAAGTTCGCCCATGACGAGGAAATGAAGTTCCGCGCCGAGGCGCGGCGCAACAAGCTGCTCGGTCTGTGGGCCGCCGAATTGCTGGGCAAGACCGGCGACGACGCCGCGGCCTATGCCATCGAGGTGGTCAAGGCCGATTTCGAGGAGGCGGGTCACGAGGACGTGGTGCGCAAGGTGGCGGGCGACCTGGGCGACATCGCCGATGCCGATACCATCCGCGCC
>CAJXKX010000393.1 GCA_913055965.1 uncultured Roseovarius sp. | reverse complement strand
CAATGGGCGAGGTTCTGCACCGCCACCGCGTCCACCGTCAGCATGTGCATGTCGGCGGCGAGCCGGTTGCCGATCTGGCCGCGCGGGTCGATCAGCCCCGAGCGGTGGTCGAGCGCGAAATTGACCGGCTGGGCATGCAGCACCTCGCGCGCCTCGCCGATATCGGGCACCTCGCAGGCGCTGAGCACACGGCTGATGTCGTGTTCGGTCACGGTCTGGCCGGTCACATCCACCCCGCCCGCGAGCCCGTAGCTGCGCGGACGCGCACCGGAGAAGCAGGCGATGACGTGATCGACGCGGATATTGGCCATCCTCTGTGCCGCCTGCACGGCGGTGCGGATCGCGCGCTCGGTCTCGGCCATCGCCTCGATCTCGCCCAACCGGACCCCGCGCGAGCGTGTTGTCGCCGCCCCGATCACCCGGAATCCGGCCTGCCCGGCCATGCGCCCCACGCCCTCGGCGGCGGCGAACCGGCCGGTGCCGTCGAAGCGCAGCACGAGGCAGGAAATCTTGGAGGTGCCCACATCCAGTACCGCCACCACGCCGCGCTGGATCGCGGCCTTGCGCATGGCGCGCATCGCGCGCTGGGATTCGTATAGTTCGATCATCTGCGGTCCGTCCCTGACGAAGTGCCCGGCGCGCCGGGCGTTCCCGATGCGCGCGTGATGCGCCACCATTCCTCGGTGGCGTGCTCGCTCATGCGCACGGTGGGGCGCGCGCCGAGCCGCATGTCGATGCTGACGAGGTCGCGCTCGAGCAGGTCGCTGGCGCGGTCGAGCACGATCACCCGTTCGAGCGCGCGCACCGGCGCGCGCTCGGGCAGCTTGATCCGCCTGCCGTCGCCGAGCACGACGTCCCAGCGCCGCTCGCCCATGCGCACGAGCCCGCGCAGCGGGCGCCTGAGCGCGGCGGCGGCGGCGAGCACCTCGAGCCCTTCGGCCACCGCGTGGTCGGCCCCGTCGCCTGCCAGCACCGGCAGGTCGCCATGGGCCGTGCGGGTCTCGACCGTGGCGATGGCGGCACCGGTCACGTCCAGCACCTCGAACCCGTGGCGCGTGCGCCACAGCGCCACCGGCACCCGTTCGGTCACGGCGACGCGCAGCACGCCGCCCTGCCGGATGTGCAGATCGGCGCGGGCAACGGCGGGAAGGCCCTCGATCAACTCGCGGATCGCGGCGATATCGAGATCGAAAGAGCTTGCGGGCAGGTCGTAGGGAAAGATTTCGTGGATATCCTCCTGCACCCCGGCACTGGCGCCGTCGAGTTCCAGCAGGTGGACCATGAATTCCGGCCGGGTCTCGATCTGCTCGCGGATATCCGCGATCCGCTCGGCCAGCCCCGCGCGCCGCTCGGCGTCATGGAGATAGCCCGCGGCCAGCCCGGCGACGATCAGCACCGGCAGGCCCAGCCGCGTGAGGCGGCGATAGGCCGGGGTGAGGCGCATCCGTTCCAGCCGGTAGCGCAGCCGCGAGGGCGAGGGGTCGGCGCGCGGGATCACCGGTCGCATGACGCGTCCTCCACCATCCAGCGCATCAGTTCGGGAAAGGAAATGCCCACCGACGCCGCCTGTTCGGGGCTGAGCGACGTGGGGGTCATGCCCGGCTGGGTGTTGGTCTCCAGCAGGATCAGCCCATCCGCCCCGCGCGTCTCGTCCCAGCGGAAATCGGTGCGGCTGAGCCCGCGGCAGCCCAGCACCTCGTGGGCGCGCAGGGCGTAATCCATGCAGGCGTCGAAAATCTCTTGCGGCAGGTCGGCGGGCACCACGTGGCGCGAGCCGCCGGGCTTGTATTTCGCATCGTAATCGTACCAGCCATCGGTGAGGATGTCGGTCACGGTCAGCGCGCGGTCGCCCATCACCGTGGTGGTGAGTTCGCGGCCCGGCGCGTAGGCCTCGACCATCACCGTATCGGGCATCTCGTCCGACAGGTGCGGCGGTGCGTTCGCGGCCTCCTGCACGAGGTAGACGCCCACCGAAGAGCCCTCGTTGTTGGGCTTGACCACGTAGGGCGGGGGCAGGACATGGCGCCTGCGCACCTCGTCGCGCGGCGCGAGCACGCTTGCGACCACCGGCAGACCGGCGGCGCGGTAGGCGGATTTGGTGCGCTCCTTGTCCATCGCCAGCGCCGAGGACAGCACGCCGGAATGGGTGTAGGGAATGCGCAGCCATTCCAGCAGGCCCTGCACGCAGCCATCCTCGCCCCAGCGGCCATGCAGGGCGTTGAACACCACGTCGGGGGAAATCTCGGTCAGGCGCACGGCAAGGTCGGGGCCGGCATCGACCTCGATCACGTCATACCCTGCCTGCCTCAATGCGGTGGCGCATTCGCGCCCCGAGGACAGGGACACCTCGCGCTCTGCCGAGGGGCCACCCATGATCACCGCGATTTCGGAGGCTGTTCTGCCCGAACCAACCACCTTATGCCTCAATTCTCCGGGCCGCCTGGCGCGGCCGCGTTATCGTTTCGACTGCTCTTTATTCGGGGCTGTCGCCCGGGGTCGGTTCGCCGACCCTCATGATCTCCCACTCTAGCTGTATTCCGCTGTTTTGGAAAACCCTTTTTCGCACGTCTTCGCCCAGGCCCTCGAGATCGGCGGCGGTGGCCGCGCCGGTGTTGATGAGGAAATTGGGATGTTTCTCGCTCATCTGCGCGCCCCCGCGCCGCGCGCCGCGCAAGCCCGCGCGGTCGATCACCGACCAGGCCTTGAGATCGTGCGTGTCGTCGTCGCGCCCCGTGCTGCTATAGCCTGCCGGGTTGCGGAAGGTGCTGCCGGCGCTGCGGTCCTTCGTGGGCTGCGTGGCATCGCGGCGGGCGAGTTGATCCTCCATCCGCGCGGCGAGCGTCGCGGGGTCGCCACGCGGCCCCCGGAACGTGGCGCGGGTGATCACGCAGCCCTCGGGCAGCGTGCTTCGGCGATAGCCGAACTCCAGCGCGTCGGGCGTCAGCGTCAGAACCGCGCCCTGCCGCGTCACC
>CAJXKX010000392.1 GCA_913055965.1 uncultured Roseovarius sp. | reverse complement strand
GAGGCGCGCGCGGCCGGGGTCGAGGTCATGGCCCACCGCGCCGCGATCGGTCCCGAGGGCATCACAATCGGGCAGGCGCTGCCGCTCGGCTCTGGCCCTCGGGGCGAAAACGCCCTAAGTGAGGGCACATCCGAGGGAAACCAACGGGGCATGACGTGAACCAGACGCATCGGGGACGTACCACGCGCGACGGAATCCGCATCCACGAGGCGGCGGATTTCGCTGGCATGCACGCGGCGGGGCGGCTCGCCGCGCAGATCCTCGACGAGGTCGCGGATCACGTCTTCGTCGGCCAGACCACCGAGGCGCTCGACGCGCTGATCGAGCAAAAGATCGAGGCGGCGGGCGCGACATCGGCCACCATCGGCTACAAGGGCTATCGCCACGCAAGCTGCATCAGCGTGAACCACGTGGTCTGCCACGGCATTCCCGGCGCGCCCATCCCGAAGAGCGGCGGCGAGACGATTTCGCGCGACCACGAGAAGCGCCGCGCCGACGACGCGCTGCGCGATGGCGATATCCTCAATATCGACGTCACCGTGATCGTCGACGGCTGGTTCGGCGATACCAGCAGGATGTACGTGGCGGGCACCCCCTCGCGCAAGGCCGAGCGGCTCATCCAGGTCACCCATGACGCGCTGATGAAGGGGATCGAGGCGGTGCGCCCCGGTGCCACCTTCGGCGATATCGGCCACGCCATCCAGAGCCATGTCGAGGCGCAGCGCATGTCGGTGGTGCGCGATTTCTGCGGTCACGGGCTTGGCCGCGTCTTTCACGCGCCGCCCAACGTGCTGCATTACGGGCGCGCGGGCACCGGTGCGGTGCTCGAAGAGGGCATGTTCTTCACCATCGAGCCGATGGTCAATCTGGGCCGCGCCGATACCGTGGTGCTCGAGGACGAATGGACGGCGGTCACGCGCGACAAGTCGCTCTCGGCACAGTTCGAGCATTCCGTCGGCGTGACGGCTGAGGGGGCCGAGATTTTCACGCTCTCGCCCGCAGGCCGCTTTCACCCCACGCAGGGCTGACGCACGGGCCCCGCGTCGCAAACGGGCAAGACAGTCGCATCCCGACATGCAAGCGTGACGGGGCCGGTGGATGCCACCGGCCCCCGACCGCATGCCCACCGCCCGCGCCCGCGCCCCGCAGCCAGCGAGGCCGCGCCGTGCCCGGCATGTGCCCGGCCGGGACAGGCACTTGACAGGCAGGAGACCGCCGATGGCGATGATGTCCGCGCAGCCGCTCCCCGCGCCCTCGCGCGCGGTGCAGGGCCTCCTGTGCATCGAGGCGGCGATGCTGCTTTTCGTGGTGCAGGACGCGGTGATGAAATCGCTGCTCTCGATCTACCCGGTCTGGCCGCTGCTCTTTGCCCGCTCGGTCGTGGCGGTGCTGGTGCTGGTGCCGCTGATCGCCTGGCTTGGCGGGCCGCACCGGCTGCGCTCGGGGCTCTGGCCGCTGCACCTGGCCCGCGCGGCGCTCTTCGCGGCAGGCTTTTCGATGTTCTACGCAGCGTTCCCGTTCATGGGGCTGGCCGAGGTGAGCACGATCTTCTTTGCCGCGCCGCTCTTTACCGCGCTGATGGCGGCGCTGTTCCTGGGCGAGCGGATCGGCGCGCATCGCGCGGCGGCGCTCGTGCTGGGCTTTGCGGGGGTGGTGATCGCCATGCGGCCCGCGGGCGGGCTCGACCTGGTGGCGGTGCTGCCGCTCCTTTGCGCGCTGAGCTACGCCGCCTCGCAGATCCTCGCCCGTCGGATCGGCGAGCGCGAGAGCACGCTGACCGTGGGGCTCTACACGCTGGCCTTCGCGGGCGTGCTGATCCTGCCCGCGGGCTGGACGGTGGCGCAGATCGTGCCCGCCACCGAGGCCACGCAGCACCTGCGCTGGGCCGTGCCGGGGGGCACGCCGGGCGATCTCTGGCCGCTCGCGGCGCTGGGCCTCGTCGGGATGGTGGCCTACATGCTCGCCTCGCGCGCCTACCAGATCGCCCCTGCGAGCCTCGTGGCCCCGTTCGACTATACCTACCTTCCGCTCGCGGCGCTGCTGGCCTATCTCGTCTGGGCCGAGGTGCCGCCGCCCGCGACGCTGGCGGGCATGGTGCTGATCGTGGCGTCGGGCCTTTATATCGGCTGGCGCGAATTGCGCGCGGCGCGGCGCGGCACGGCGCTGCCGGTCACCGCCGAGGCCACCTTTGCCCCCGGCAGCCCCCTGCCCCCGCAGATGCCCGAAGAGGAGCGCGCGCCATGAGCGTGACCGCCACGACCGAGCGCGACCTCTCGGGCTACGCGATGGTTTTCATGGCGGGGCTGCTGTGGTCCACGGTGGGCCTCGGCATCCGCCTGATCGAGGACGCGGTGGTGTGGCAGATCCTGTTCTACCGCTCGATCTCGATGAGCGTGTTTCTCTATGCCGTGGTGCGGCTGCGCACGGGGCGCGCACCGCTTGGACTGATCCGGGCGATGGGCTGGCCGGGGCTGGTGGCGGGCTCCGCGCTGGTCGCCGCCTATTCCGGCGCGATCTTCGCGCTGCAGACCACCTCGGTCGCCAACGCGATGATGCTTTTCGCCGCCGCCCCGCTGATCGCGGCGGTGCTGGGGCGCATCCTGCTGGCCGAGAGCGTGCGCCCCGCCACCTGGGTCGCCATCGCCGTGGCCGCCTGCGGCATCGCGGTGATGGTCTGGGACAAGACCTCGGGCGCGGCGCTCCGGGGCAATCTCGCGGCGTTGGGCTCGGCGCTGGGATTCGCGGTGTTCACCGTGGCGCTGCGCCGCGGCCGCGCGGTCGAGATGATGCCCGCGGTGCTGCTCTCGGGGCTGATCGGCACGGTGGTGATGGCGGCGATCTGCCTCTCGCTCGGCCTGTCGCTGGCGCTCGGCCCGCGCGACGCGGGAATCGCGGCGGGGATGGGCGTCTTTCAGGTGGGGGCGGGGCTGGTGCTCTACACCATCGGGTCGCGCAGCGTGCCTGCCGCCGAACTCACGCTGCTGTCGATGTCG
>CAJXKX010000391.1 GCA_913055965.1 uncultured Roseovarius sp. | reverse complement strand
TGCGCCCGCTCGACGCGATCGAGCCCTACCGGCTGGAAATGGGCAGCCGGCTGGCCACCGACCGGGGCCGCACGCTCTACGAGTACTGGGGCGACCGGATCGCCTGCGCGCTGAACGCGCAGGCGCGCGAGATCGGCACCGAGGTGCTGGTG
Organism: uncultured Roseovarius sp.; assembly: GCA_913055965.1. Classification (GTDB taxonomy): domain Bacteria; phylum Pseudomonadota; class Alphaproteobacteria; order Rhodobacterales; family Rhodobacteraceae; genus Roseovarius. The sequence continues at coordinate 2,844 of CAJXKX010000391.1, read as the reverse complement.
AACTGCGCGAGCCAGGAATATTTCGGTGCGGTCGACCGCGCGGCGCTCGGGCTGCGGGTGATCACCCCCGTCTTCATGGAAGAGCGCGGCGGCACGCCCAAGGTGATCAGCTTCTACGCCAAGCGCGCGCGGGGGGCGATGGCGCGGTTCATCATCCAGAACCGGCTGCGCGACCCCGAAAGCCTCTTGGATTTCGACAGCGGCGGCTATCGGCACGCCCCCGATCTTTCAGAGCCCGACGCGCCGGTCTTTCTGCGCGATCAGCCCGCGTCCTGAACCGGCGCGCGCTCGGGCGGGCGCAGCCCCGGTGCGGCCGCGGCGGCGGCGAGACGCTCCACGATGGCGGCACGCTTGAGCGGCTTGGTCAGGTAGTGGTCGAGCCCGGCGGCGAGGATATCGGCAGCGTCGCCCGCCATGGCGTGCGCGGTCATCGCCACGATGGGCACGTGCCGCCCGCTGCCTGCCTCTATGGCCCGGATCGCGCGGGTGGCCTGCTTGCCGTCCATCTCGGGCATGGAAATGTCCATGAACACGATATCGGGGGCGAGGCTCTGGTAGAGCGCCACCGCCTCGCGCCCGTTCTCGGCAAAGGTCAGCTCGATATCGAGCGCCTGCAGCATCTTGGAGAATACCAGGCGGTTGGTCTTGTTGTCCTCGGCGGCGAGCACCCGCAGGGCGCGCGGTGCGGCCTTCCCGGATCCGGTTCGTGACGCGCGCTGCCCGGGGGCGAGCAACGCCGCCAGCGCCGTCAGCAGGTCGCGCCGCGCCACCGGCTTTTGCAGCACCGCCTGCACCATCGGGCGCGCGGGCTCCTGCGCGGCGGTGCCGGAATTGGCGCTGAGCACGACGATATGCATGTCGTGGCCCGCCGCGCGCAGCGCCGCGGCCAGCTCGAACCCGTCCATCCCCGGCATGTGGTGATCGCAGATCAGCAGGTCCGGCGCGTCGGCGGCGACGCGCTCCAGCGCGTTCCGTGCGTCGGCGCAGCCCGTCGCCTGCAGCCCCAGCGCGGCAAGCTGCCGCTCGAGCAGCGCGCGGCAGGTGTCGTGCGGCGCGACCACGAGGGCGCGGGCCAGCGCCGGGTCGGGGCGCGCATCCTCGGGCAGGCCCGCCTCCGCTACCGGCAGCGGCAGCGCGACCCCGAAAGTCGAGCCGCGCCCCGGCTCGGATTCGACCCACAGGTCGCCGCCCATCAGCCGCACCAGCTTGCGCGTGATCGCGAGGCCCAGCCCCGTCCCCTCGAACTTGCGGCTCTGCGCGTCGTCCACCTGGTTGAATTCGCCGAAGATGTGATCAAGCTTGTCGGCCGGGATGCCGATGCCGGTATCCTCGATGGCGATGCGGATATCGGCCTCGGCCCCCTCGGCGGCCTGCATGCCGGTGACGCGGATCATGACGTGCCCGGCCTCGGTGAACTTGATCGCGTTGCCGATCAGGTTGGTGAGGATCTGCCGCACACGGCCCGGATCGCCGCTGAAGCGGGTGGGCAGGAACAGGTCGTAATCCACCAGCAGGTCGATGCCGCGGTCGCGGGCGTGGGCCTGCATCAGCGTGACGAGTTCGTGGATGCAGCGCTCCAGATCGAAGGGCTCGGGATGCAGCACCAGCCTGTCGGCCTCGATCTTGGAATAATCCAGAACGTCGTTGATGATCACCAGCAGCGCCTCGGCCGAATGCTTGATCGTCGTCACATAGAGCCGCTGCTCGTCGTCGAGCCTGCCCTCCATCAGCAGGTCGGCCATGCCCACCACCCCGTTCATCGGCGTGCGGATCTCGTGGCTCATGTTGGCGAGAAAGGCGGATTTGGCGCGGTTTGCGGCCTCGGCATGGCGGCGCGCGTCCTTCAACTCCTCCTCGTAGCGGATCGTGGCGGTGATGTTCTGCACGAGGCTCACCACGTCGCCGCCCGCGCCGCGCCGGTCGGTGAGGCGGATGTAATGGCCGTTCCACAGCCGCACCACCTCGGGCGCGGGGGCGGGGGCCTGCCAGCGGTCGAGCATGCGCTCGCGCCAGTCCTGCGGGCGCATCCCGCCGATATCGACGATCCCTTCCTCGGTGATGATCTGCAGGATCTCGACATAGCCGATCCCGGGGCGCACCGCCGCCACCCCATCGAACACGGCAAGCCAGGCATCGTTGGCGGCAATCATGCGGCTTTCGGCGTCGAAGAAGGCGAACCCGTCCTCGATGGTCTGGATGGAATGCCACAGCCTGCGCTCGGCGATCTCGATCTTTTCGTTGGCGACGCTCAGGTCGGATTTGACGCGCAGGTTCTCGTCGCGCACGGTCTGCACCTCGGCGCGGGTCTCGGTGATCTCGTCGATGAGCTGGAGGGTCATCAGCGACTCGATGATGCCGACCATCGCGACGATGAAGGCAATCTTCAGCAGGAACTGCCAGTCGGCGGCCCAGCGGACGTCAGAGGGCCAGGCAGGGAGCGGGAAGCTGCCCTTCAGCTTGCCGTCCGGGCTGTCGGGCGACTGGGCGAGCACGTTCGAGACCGTCGGGCTGTCGCTGAACAGGAAGAAGGCCAGCAGGCCGACGCCGATGATGGCGACCAGCGACGAGGGCACCGCCTTGGTGAGCTTGGGGAAGAAGTGGATGATCGCCATGGTCAGCAGCACCAGGCCGACCATCACCGCCATGGCGGAGCCCTGCAGCCACTCGCCGGTGGCGGGGTCGCGGAGCAACGGGCTGCGGCCGCGGTCGGGCGCCTCGAGCGGGTCGAGCGCCTGCCAGCCCTTCGGGCAGGCCATGCCGAGATTGACGGGGTATCCGGCCTGGGGGCTGAGGTTGATCGCCTGCCCGTCGTCGTCGAGGTGGATCTTCAGCTGGCACCCGGTC
>CAJXKX010000390.1 GCA_913055965.1 uncultured Roseovarius sp. | reverse complement strand
ACGCGTCCATCCCGGCCAGTTGCGCGGCCTGCCCCGCCTCGGCGGCTTCGGTGAGGGCGGCGGGCATCTCGTCCCTGTTGCCGCGCCAGAACGGGGTGCCCTCGTGGCGGAGGATGGCGGGGGCGGCGGGGGCCTTCCACGCGGAGGTCTGGGGCAGGATGACGACGGGGGCCTCGAGCCCCTTGGCGCCGTGAATTGTCATCACGCGGATGCGGTCCCCGGCGCTGTCCATCTGGCGCTTGATCTCCATCTCGTCGGTTTCCATCCAGACGAGAAAGCCGGTGAGGCTGCTGACCGCCTGGCCCTCATAGGCCATGGCCTGCGACAGCAGGGCGTCGATGCCGTCCTCGGCCTCGGGGCCAAGCCGGGCGAGCAGGCGGCGGCGGCCGTCATGGCGGGTGAGCATGCGCTCGATCAGGTCGTAGGGGCGCAGGAAATCGGCCTGATCGCGCAGGTCGTCGAGGATCGCGACGGTCTCGGGGTGGCTGGCGCGGGCGGCGTGGAGCGCGTCCCACAGGCTGCGGCGGCCGCGATGGGCGGCAAGATCGAAAAGCTGCGCCTCGGAAAGGCCGAAGAGCGGCGAGCGCAGCGCGGTGGCGAGCGCGAGGTCGTCATCCTCGGTGGCGAGGAACGACAAGAGCGCGGCGAGATCCCGCACCGCCAATTCGCCGCCCACCTTGAGCCGGTCGGCCCCTGCGACGGGCAGGTCGGCGGACTTGCAGGCGCGGATGATCTCGTGAAAGAGGCGCGAGCGCGAGCGCACGAGGATCAGCACGTCGCCCGCCCGCATCCGCCGCGCGCCGCCCGGCGCGTCGCGGTCTGGGATGGCGGTGCCCGCATCGAGAGCCGCGCGGATGTGATCGGCGATGTGGCGGGCGAGGATCACCGAAGGGTCGGTCTCGGCCGGGATATCGACGGGGTGGTGCCAGGGCGGCGGCTCGGGCGTTTCCGGCTTGGCCACGGGCGGCCAGAGATCGACCCGGCCGGGCAGCGTGTCGAAAAATGCGATGTGGCTCTGATCCGGCGCGAAACCGCTGTTTTCGGCCCCGGCGAGGCAGGTATCCACCGCCCGCAGGATCGCCTGCGACGAGCGGAAGGAATAGTCGAGCTGCCGTTCGTGAAGCGGGGTGCCGCTGGCCTCGAGCCGGTACCCGAATTCGCGGCGCATCCGGTCGAACTCTCGCGCATCCGCGCCTTGAAAGGAATAGATCGACTGTTTGCGGTCGCCCACCACGAAGAGCGTGCGCGGCACCTCGGCGCGCGCCCCCTCGCCCGCGGTGAATTCCTGCGCCAGCCGCTCGATCACCTGCCATTGCACGGGGCTTGTGTCCTGCGCCTCGTCGACGAGGATATGGTCGATTCCGCCATCGAGCCGGTAGAGCACCCAGGCGGCGACCGAAGGATCGGTGAGCAGGTCGCGCGCACGCAGGATCAGGTCGTCGAAATCCAAGAGGCCGCGGCGCTGTTTCGCGGCGGAATAGAGCCGCAGAAAGACCTGCGCGAAATCGTGGAGAGCGCGGGTGCGTTCGACGGTGCGCAGCGCGAGGCGGGCCTCGCGGGTGGTCTCGACGCGGGCCATCCACTGTTCGATCTCGTCCATCACCGGGGCGAGGGCCTCGCGAGTCGCTTTGGTCGGAAAGCTGCCGATCTTGGCGGAAAACGGGGCCTTGGCCCCTGCGCCGGTGAGAAACACGCCCTCCAGCACCGGCAGCGCGTCGAAATCGAGCGCGGCGAGCGTGGCGAGCCGGTCGGCGGCGGTGCCGTCGGTCTTGGAGCCCGCGCGCAGCGCCGGGAGGAGGCGGTCAAGGAGCGCGACCTCGGAGCCGAGAAAGACCTGTGCCGCGATGCTCTCGCGGCTGAGACCGGCGGGCTGGCCGAGCGCGGCGCAGAGCGCGGCATCGTCGGGGGCTGCGGCGAAATCGGCCTGTTTGCCGAGAATATCGAGCGCCAGCCTGTCGAGGCTTTCGTCGGTGTGGTGGCGGGCGAGTGCGGCGAGTGCGGGGGCGTCGGGCCCGTCGGCGATCTGCTCGACGATCCCGGCGCGCAGCAGGCGCGCCGTCTGGTCGTCCATCTCGGTGAAATCGGGGGTCACGCCCGCCTCGAGCGGGAAGCGGCGCAGGAGCGACGCGCAGAAGGCGTGGATCGTCTGGATGCGCAGGCCCCCCGGCGTCTCGATCGCCTGGGCGAAGAGACGGCGCGCGCGGCGCAGCATACCGCGGCCGGTCGCGTCCGCATGGCCTAGATCGCCGAGCGCCGCCCCGAGGGCCGCATCGGGCATCATCGCCCATCGGCCCAAAGTGTCGAACAGGCGGATCTGCATCTCGCTGGCGGCGGCCTTGGTATAGGTCAGGCACAGGATGTGCTGCGGGTTCACCCCGTCGAGCAGAAGGCGCGCCACCCGGTTGGTGAGCACCCGCGTCTTGCCCGACCCGGCATTGGCCGAGAGCCATGTCGAGCGGTCGGGGCGCGCGGCGGTGATCTGGGCGAGGGAGGCGGGGTGCGGCGCGGTCATGGGCCCACCTTCATGCGCTGCGGCGGGTCGGTGAGGTCCCATTCGCCGTGGCGGGCGAGCTGGTCGTAATCGCCGCGCATGTCGGACCGGTAAGGGGCGCGCAGCGCGACATAGCCGGTCCTCCGGTCGTCATAGGCGGCGATGAGTTCGCCCAGTTCCGCGAGGACGGTTGCGGGTGGCATCGCGTCGAGCGGGGCCTCGACCTCTGCCGGTTTGCTGCCCATCCCGATATAGGCGGCGCGCCGCACCGGCATCGGCCCGAGATCGTCGAAATCGCCGCGCCCGACCATCGCGGCGGTGAGGAGCAACTGCTTGTCGTATTCCTTCTGCTGTTTCGGGCTTGGCGGGGTGCCGGTCTTGTAGTCGTAGATCAGCGCCCGGCCCTGCGGGTCGATGTCGATGCGGTCGGTCTTGGCGAGCAGGCCGCGGGCGCGGGCGAAGTCGCGGATCGACTCGTCGAGATTGTACATCGCCATGGCGACGCCGGACGCCGGCG
>CAJXKX010000389.1 GCA_913055965.1 uncultured Roseovarius sp. | reverse complement strand
CGAGGACCTGCCCTGGTGGCGCGAGAGGCTGCGCGCCTACGGGTCGCTTTTTCTTGGCGCGGAAACCACCGTGGCCTTCGGCGACAAGGCGGCGGGGCCGAACCATGTCTTGCCCACCTCCGGGGCCGCGCGCTACACGGGGGGGCTGTCGGTGCACAAGTTCCTCAAGACCGTCACCTGGCAACGGGTCGAGCGCCAGGCGCTCGACGATCTCGCCGGTGTGACCGCGCGGCTCAGCCGGGCCGAGGGGATGGAGGGGCACGCCCGCAGCGCCGATATCCGCATGGGCACGGACACCCGCGCCCTCACCTCGACGGGGTAGACAGACCGATGAAGACCGTGGGCATTCTCGGCGGGATGGGGCCCGAGGCCACCATCCTGCTCATGCAAAAGGTGATGGCGGCGGTGCCCGCCCGCGACGATTCCGATCACGTGCCGCTGCTCGTGCACCAGAACCCGCAGGTGCCCAGCCGCATCAAGGCGCTGATCGAGGGCACCGGCGAGGACCCCGGCCCCACCCTCGCGCGCATGGCCCGCGACCTCGCCGCGGGCGGCGCGCAGGCGCTCGCCATGCCCTGCAACACCGCGCATCACTATGCCCCGGCGGTGCGCGCCGCCACCGGCCTGCCGTTTCTCGACATGCTCGACCTGACGGCGGCGCATCTGGCACAGGCAGGCGCGCGGCGCGTTGGCATGCTCGCCTCGCCCGCCACCCGGCTCGCGCGGGTGTTCGACGCGCCCTTCGCCGCTCGGGGCCTCACGCCCGTCTTTCTGCCCGACGACGCGGCGCTCCTGTCGGTGATCCGCGCGGTCAAGGCGGGCGCGGCGCTCGACAGCCTGCGCCCCCGCCTGCGCGCCGAGGCCGAAATCCTGCTCGCGGAGGGGGCCGATCACCTGCTCGTGGCCTGCACCGAACTGTCGCTGATGACCGACGCCTTGCCGACAGAATACCGACAGAATACCGACAGCCTCGATTGCCTCACCGCCGCCATCGTGGATTTCGCCCGCGGCTGAGCAACCGCCGCTCCGGGCAACGGCGAAAGCTGCGCGCAAGGCGGGATGCCCGCCCTGCGCGCCATCGTCTCTCAGGCCGCTGCAGGGAGTGTGGAGAAGGACCGCAGCCTGCTCAGCGAGACGAAGTGGAAGGCGAGAAAGATCGCCACGAAATAGCCCGGAAACATCGCCAGCGGGTGCAGGTTGATGATGTTGGGCGTCTCGTGCGCCATCAGGTGGGCGAAACCCTCCGACGTGGTGATTCCCACAAGAACGGCCACGACGAAGTCGCCCAACCCCACGATATTGGCCCGCAGCACCCTGGCGCGCGCATCCGGCCCGCCCTCCGCACAGGCCCGCCACCCCTCGATACCGGCCCAGATATCGCCCAGCCCCGCCAGCAGCGCGAACTGCCACGGGATGACCCCCGCCGCCCAGCCCACGACAAAGATCGCCCCCATCACGCGCGGGATCTGAAAGGCGATGAGCAGCCCCGGATCGGTCCGATCGAGGATGGCCTGCCCGGTCTGCGTGCGCGTCGCCAGCAGCCACAGGGTCACCGCGCCGCCCAGCATCGAGACCAGCACCACGGGCGGCTCGGCCAGCGTGGCGGGCACCATGAACGCCCCCGATTCGGACAGCGCCATCGCCCCCGCCCCCCAGAGCGACAAGAGCCCCGCGGGCCACAGCACCGCCCGCGCCAGCGCCGCCCCGCCGAGGCCCGCACGCGCGGCCCCCAGCGCAATGATCGCCAGCGCGAGACCGGGGAGAAGAATGAAAAAGACATGCACATAGGCAAGCAGGATGTCGGACAGCATCAGAATCTCCATTGTTGATACCGTGTGCGTAGTGACTATTCTTTTTGTAGTCAATTCACAAATCGAATTCGAGGGTCTAATATCCTTTCATGACCGAGTTCCGCCGCGAAAATTGCCCGATCCTGCGCGCCACGAATGCCATGGGCGACCAGTGGTCCATCCTCATCCTGCGCGAGTTCTTTCTCGAAGGGCCGCGCCGGTTCCAGGATTTGCAGGACATGCTGGGGCTATCGCCCAACACGCTGTCCAACCGGCTGAAAAAGCTGGAAGCAGCGGGCATCCTCGCCCGCCGTGCCTATTCGGAAAACCCGCCGCGTTCGGAATACGTGCTCACGGAGTCCGGCAAGGCGCTGAGCCCGGTGATGACCGCCCTGCATCGCTGGGGCACGGCGCACACGCCCGACCTCTCCGCGGACGGGCAGCACACCCCGCGCGCTACTCCGCCGCGGCGCGCGTGACCCGTTCGAGGTGAGAGCGCAACTGCTCGGCCTCGTATCGGGCCTCGCGCAGCCCCTCCATCGTCGCCGAAAGCTCGGCCTCGGCCTGGCTCAGCTGGTTGGTCAGCTCCGCCTCGCGCTGCTGCAGATAGGTGATCGCCTGGTCGCGGGTCTCTTCGGCCTCGTGCAATTCCTGCGCCAGCCGCTCGAGCTCGCCCACCTCCGACGCCTGCACCCGCACGAAGCGATGCACCAGCCAGTTGGCGAACCAGCCCACGCAGAACGCCACGAAAAGCACGATGGCCGTGGCGATGATGAATTCAGTTCTGTTCATCGGCGGTGCGGTCCTGACCGTCATCCCCTGTCCCGGTCCCTTCTTCCCCCGTATCCGCCGCGCTTTCAAGGGCCGTTTGACCTTCGGGGTCTGCCTCGGGCCGGATCAGGCGGAATTCGATGCGCCGGTTGGTCTCGCGGCCTTCCTCGGTGTCGTTGTCGGCGATGGGGCGGCTTTCGCCATAGCCCTTGGCCTCCAGCCCCGAGGTCAGCACCCGGCGCATGCGCAATTCGTCGAGCACCGCGCGCGCCCGTTCGAGGCTCAGCCGCGCGTTCATTTCCTCGCGGCCCTGGCTGTCGGTGTGGCCCGCCACCTCCATCCGCAACTCGCCGCATTCCATGAGGATCGCCGCGATATCGTCGAGAATCTGCGCGCCGGTCCCGTCGACCCGCGCCGATCCCGGCTCGAAGCCGATCTTGCGATCCGACTGCACCGCGGCGATCCGCGC
>CAJXKX010000388.1 GCA_913055965.1 uncultured Roseovarius sp. | reverse complement strand
TCGTCGCCCGGAATGGCCTCGATCAGTTCCACCTTGTAGGGCTCGCCATTCGCCTCGTAATGGGCGATGGCGCGGGCGCGGTCCCAGACCTCGGTGGTCACCGGGTCGCGGGCGTTGATGATCTCGCGCATCTTGCCCTCGATGCGGCCCAGGTCCTCGGGGGTGAACGGCTCGGCGCGGTCGAAATCGTAATACCAGCCGTTCTCGATCACCGGGCCGATGGTCACTTTGACGTCGGGCCAGATTTCCTGCACCGCGCGGGCCATGATATGGGCGAGGTCATGACGGATGAGTTCGAGCGCGGGGGCCTCGTCCTTCATGGTGTTGATGGCGATCGCGGCATCGCGCGGGATCGGCCATTGCAGGTCCCAGTGCTGGCCGTCGACATGCGCCGAAATCGCCTTTTTCGCCAGCGAGGTGGAGATATCCGCCGCCACCTCGGCGGCGGTCACGCCCGCGCGGTAGCTGCGCGCATTGCCATCGGGAAAGGTGAGGGAAATATCGGCCATCTGAGGCTCCTCGTCGGTTTGGCGCCCACGGAACGCCCGGTTGCGGGTATCTGCGCGCGTCATGCCCGCATCCGCCCCCGAGGTCAAGAGGCAGACGGGACGCGACGGTATGCGACCGTATATGACAAGCTCTTGAAGCCGTTGTAAAAATCCATTGGACATGTCGTGTCCGATGCCCTAAATGCCGTTTATCGACCACGAAACATTATTGCGCTGCGCCTGCGACGCCGCGGCGCGGCACAGCAAGGGAGACGCCGTACATGCCGGGCTATAACGAGACGTTCGAACTCTCCGTCGAAGACATGGACCTGATCGAATCCGCCCTGCGGCAGGCCAAGGCCGACCTCTCGGCGCGGGCGCTGCCCGACACGGTGCAGCACGACAAGACCGCCGACACCCTGCCCGAGGCCGACGAGACCCTGTTGCGCATCCACGACCTGCTGGGGCGTCTGCACAATCAGAAGGTTTTCTACCGCCCGCGTAAGGGGGCCTATATCGGCGGCTGAGCCCGCGAAAACCGGTTTGCGCGGCGCGCGCGGCCGGTGCATCATCCCCGCCGCACAGGCGAGGGAGGACGCGATGCCGACACCATCATGGCTCGAGACCGGGGCGGGCCGCCGCCTCGCGTATCACCGTCATGCAGGGACCGGGCCGGGGATCGTGTTCCTGGGCGGGTTCAAATCCGACATGGAGGGCACCAAGGCGCTCTGGCTCGAAGACCGGGCCCGGGCGCAGGGCCGCGCCTTCCTGCGGTTCGACTATTCCGGGCACGGGCACTCCTCGGGAGAGTTCACCGAGGGCTGCATAGGCGATTGGGCCGCGGATGCGCGTGCCGCGCTCGACGCGCTGACCGAGGGGCCGCAAATCCTCGTGGGCTCGTCCATGGGCGGCTGGATCGCCCTTTTGCTGGCGCGCGCCTGCCCTGATCGCGTGGCGGGCATGGTCACCATCGCCGCCGCCCCCGATTTCACCGAGGATGCGATGTGGGCCGGGTTCGGCGAGGACGACCGCCGCCGGATCATCGAGGAGGGGCAGGTCGCCCTGCCGTCCGAATATGGCGAGCCCTACATCATCACCCGCCGCCTGATCGAGGACGGACGCAACCACCTGGTGTTGCGCAGCCCGCTCGATCTGCCCTTCCCGGTTCGATTTCTGCAAGGCACCGCCGATGCGGATGTGGACAAATCCGTCGCCCTGACGCTTTTGGACCATGCCACCGGCCCCGACATGCGGCTCACGCTGGTGCGCGGGGCCGACCACCGCTTCTCCGATCCCGATTGTCTCGACCTGATCGGCGCGGCGCTGGACGAGGTGAGCGCGCGGGCGGGGCGGGGATGACCCGCCGCCTCCCGCGCGCGCTCGCGGCGCTGGTTCTGCTGGTCGCGGCGGGGCTGACGCTCGCCCCGCGCGAGCCGGTCGGGATGCCGCCGCCCTTCGACGACACAGCGCTCGATGGCGGCATCGACGCCTATCTCGCGGCCCGCGAGGCGCGCCATGACGACATCCGCCCCGACAGCCACAAGCGGGTGATCTGGGCAGGCGCGCCCGAGACGCGCACACCGCTCGCGCTCGTCTACCTGCACGGGTTTTCCGCCTCCAGCCAGGAAATCCGCCCGGTGCCCGACAGGGTGGCGCAGGCCTTCGGGGCCAACCTCGTCTATACAAGGTTCCGAGGCCACGGGCGCGACGGCGACGCGATGGCCGAGGCGACGGCGTCGGACTGGCTCGCCGACGCCGCCGAGGCGCTGGCGGTGGCGCGCCGGGCGGGCGACCGGGTGGTGATCCTCGCCACCTCGACCGGGGCGACGGTGGCCACGCTCGCGCTCTCCGACCCTGGCCTGCGCGAGAGCGTGGCGGGGGCCATCCTCGTGTCGCCCAATTTCGGCATCAACAACCCGCTCGCGCCGCTGCTGACATGGCCCGGCGCGCGCCACTGGCTGCCGCTTCTCGCGGGCAAGCGGCGCAGCTTCGAGCCGCGCAACCCCGGCCAGGCCGTCGAATGGACCACCGAATATCCCAGCACCGCGGTGTTTCCCATGGCCGCGCTGGTGGCTCGGGCGCGCGCGCTCGATCCGGGCACGATCCCGGTGCCCGCGCTGTTCTACTATTCCGACGCCGATCAGGTGGTGCGCCCCGACCGCACCAACGCCGTCCGCGCGGCCTGGGGCGGCCCCGTCACCCGCATCGCGCCCCGGCTTGGCCCGGGCGACGACCCGCTCGCCCATGTGATCGCGGGCGACATCATGGCACCGGGCAACCCCGCCCGGGCCGCCGATGCGATGACCGACTGGATCGCCCGACCCGTCCTGCCTTGAGCCTTGCGCGCGGCGTGGCCGCGGTGTCATGCTGCCCCCGAGGACGGGGGCCGGACCCCGGCGCCGTGGTATCGAGGATGTGCCCATGTCTGGTGAACCGGTCGTGTTTCTTCCCGGAATGATGTGCGACGCGCGGCTCTTCGCGCCGCAGATCGCCGATCTGGGCCGCGACACGGTGGTGAGCGTCGCCCCGATCACGCGCGGCG
>CAJXKX010000387.1 GCA_913055965.1 uncultured Roseovarius sp. | reverse complement strand
TCTCGTCCATCTGCACGCCCAGCGCCAGGTGATGCAGCACGCCCAGCTGATCGGCGTCCATCACGAATTTCTCGAAAGAGGCGACCAGCCCGCCCTCCAGCCAGCCGCAGGAATGCAGCATGAAGTTGACCCCCGACAAAAGCCCCATGTTGAGGCTGTTGGCGGTCTCGTAGGCGGCCTGCGCATCGGGCAGCTTGGAGCCGGTGAACGACCCCGCCGAGCGGTAGGGCAGCCCCAGCCGCCTGGCCAGCTGGCCCGCGCCATAGGTGATATGGGCGGCCTCGGGCGTGCCGAAGGTGGGTGCGCCGCTGTTCATGTCGATCGAGGTGACGAAGGCCCCCATGATGACCGGCGCGCCGGGCCGCACGAGCTGCGAATAGGCGATGCCCGCCAGCACCTCGGCCAGCACCTGCGTCAGCGTGCCCGCCACCGTGGTCGGCGCCATCGCGCCGCCGACGATGAAGGGCGAGATGATGCAGGCCTGGTTGTTGGCGGCATAGACCTCGAGCGAGCCCATCATCACGTCGTCGAAGGTCATCGGCGAGTTGACGTTGATGAGGTTGGTCATCACCGTGTTCTGTTGCACGAACTCCTCGCCGAAGAGGATGCCCGCCATGTCCACGCTGTCCTGCGCGCGGCTGGGTTCGGTCACAGATCCCATGAACGGCTTGTCCGACAGCGTCATGTGCGCGAGCAGCATGTCGAGATGGCGCTTGTTCACGGGGATGTCGGTGGGCTCGCACACGGTGCCGCCGGAATGGTGCAGCCATTTCGACATGTAGCCCAGCCGCACGAAATTGCGGAAATCCTCGAGCGTGGCGTAGCGGCGGCCATGCTCCATGTCATGCACGAAGGGCGGGCCGTAGACCGGCGCGAGCACCAGGTTGCGACCGCCGATCTCGACCGAGCGCGCCGGGTTGCGCGCCGCTTGGGTGAATTGCGAGGGCGCGGTCTTGATGAGTTGCCGCGCAAGGCCGCGCGGCAGGCGCACCCGCTCGCCCTGCACATCCGCGCCCGCCTGCCGCCAGCGCTCCAGCGCGGCGGGGTTCTGCACGAAATTGACCCCGATCTCCTCCAGCACCGTCTCGGCGTTGTGCTCGATGATCTCGAGCGCCTCTTCGGTCAGGATCTCGAAATTGGGGATGTTGCGCTCGATATACCGCGCCGTCTCGACGCTCACGGCGCTGCGCTCCGCGCGGCGCGCGGCCCCGCCGCCGCCCCGTGCCCGTCTGCTGCGCGCTGATGCTTCTGCCATGAGTGCCCCCTTCTGTGTCCGAGCCTGTCCAGCAATGCGTGACGCCCGCGCTGTGGCGGGTGCTTGCGCGGTTTTATCTTGTCGGCGGGGGCCTTCGCTGGCAGATAGCGGCGCGTTGGGGGGAAAAGCGACATCGCCGCAACAGCGCCGCCCACACGCGACGGCACACGCGAAAGTGACCGGCGATTTACATTCTCCGATCCTAATATGACGAACCGGAGGCGCCGCCGCACCGCATCCCGCGCAGGACGGCCCCCGACACGGGAGGGACAGGACCATGACCGCGACACGCATTGCATGCGCGCGCCTGCGCGCCCTTGCCGCGGGCCTTTTCGGGGCCTGCCTGCTGGCACTGCCCGCGCACGCGACCAACGGCTATTTCGCCAATGGCTATGGCGGGCAGTCCAAGGGCATGGCGGGCGCGGTGCCCACCGGCGTTCTGGGCATGGCGCAGAACCCCGCGACCGGCGTGCGGGTCGGAAACGCGGCGGGGTTCTGCCTCACCACCTTCGCCCCCGACCGCGACGTGACGATTAGCCCCGGTGGGCCGCTGGCGGCGGGCAGGTTCACCTCCGATAACGACGTGTTCTTCATCCCCTGCGGCGGGGCCAACTGGGCGCTCGACGACCGCTCGTCGCTGGGCCTTTTCGTGTTTGCCAATGGCGGCATGAACACCGAGTTCGACACAAATTTCCTTGGCGGCTTCGTGCCGCCGCCCGGCACCGCCTCGCCGCAGGTGGGGGTGAATCTCGAACAGGCCTTCGTCACCGCCAACTACGCACGCCGGATCAGCCCGCGGCTGACCCTCGGGGCGTCGGCCATCCTCGCCGTGCAGCGGTTCAAGGCCGAGGGGCTGCAGGGCTTCTCGGGGCTCTCGCTCGCCCCCGGCAACGTCACCAATCGCGGGCATGACTGGTCCACCGGGGTGGGCGTCAACCTCGGGCTCCTGTTCGACGCCAGCCCCGAATGGACGCTGGGCGCGGCATGGCGCAGCCGCATCCAGATGTCGTCCTTCTCGAAATACAGCGGGCTCTTTGCGGGGGGCGGCGATTTCGACGTGCCCGCGATGCTGACGCTGGGCGCGGCCTATACCCCGCGCGCGGCCCCCGACTGGACCATCACGGGCGAATTCCAGCGCATCCATTACGGCGACGTCAACGCGATCGCCAATACCAGCGCGCCCCCCGGCGGGCCGCTCGGCGCGTCGACCGGCGTGGGCTTCGGCTGGCAGGACGTGGATGTGTGGCGGCTCGCGGCCATGTGGCGCAAGTCCGACCGGCTGACGCTGCGCGGCGGGGTCAGCTATTCGACCGAGTTCCTCTCGAACCGCGGCGACGTCGTGATCAACACGCTCGCCCCCGCCACCCCGCAATGGCACCTCTCGACCGGGGCGAGCTATGCCATCAACGACCGGTGGTCGTTGACCTTCGCCTACACCCACGCCTTTTCCAACGGCTTCACGGGGGCGAACCCGGCGCTCACCGGCGTTCCGCAGCGGGTGCGCATCCGCATGCACCAGAACGAGATCGCGACCGGCCTCAGCTACCGGTGGTAGGCAGACATCCTCTTGCGCAGAGGGGGCGCGCGCTCTACTAGGCTGGCCATGAGCCAGCCCATACACGACCGCCTCCTGATCATCGACTTCGGCAGCCAGGTGACGCAGCTGATCGCGCGCCGCCTGCGCGAGTTGAACGTCCTGAGCGAAATCCACCCCTACCAGAACGTCACCGAGGCGCTGCTGCACGAGATGCAGCCCCGCGCGGTGATCTTCTCGGGCGGGCCC
>CAJXKX010000386.1 GCA_913055965.1 uncultured Roseovarius sp. | reverse complement strand
CGAAACCGACCTCAGCCAGTTGACCGAAGATGTCGCGCGTCTGGCAGCGCGGCACCAGTCGGCACAGCGTTTTCTGGAAGACAGCCGCAAGACCCTCCAGAAAAGCGAAACCGAGGCCGAGCGTGCCCGCGATGCGGCCCAATCCGCCAAGGATGCGCTGGCCCGCGCCGGACAGGATTACGAAACCGCGCAAAGCGCCGAGTCCATCGCGCTAAAGGCTGCCGATGTTGCCGAGGAAACGCTGAACGCTGCCGAAGCCGCCCGTGCCGAAACACAGGCGCGAGAGACCACCGCGCGTGCCGAACGCTCCGAAGCCGAAGGCGAAGTCAACGCCCTGTCCGCCGAGGTGACGGCGCTTGCGCGGCTTGTGGATCGCGACACCGCAGAAGGCGGGCAGATCCTTGACCGATTGCAGGTCGAACAGGGGTTCGAAAAGGCCCTTGGCGCGGCCTTGGCCGACGATCTGCGCGCGCCCGAGGTGGGGGCAGACGGCCCCTCGGGCTGGACCATCCTGCCCGGATACCAGAGCCCGCAGCCCCTGCCCGAGGGGGTGACCGCGCTCAGCAACCATGTCTCGGTGCCCGAGGTCCTGGCGCGCCGCATGTCGCAGATCGGTCTGGTAGATGCAGAGGATGCGCCGCGCCTGCAGCCGCTCCTGAAACCCGGTCAGCGGCTGGTCAGCACCGAGGGCGATCTGTGGCGGTGGGACGGGTTCCGCGCCTGGGCCGAGGATGCGCCCTCGGCGGCGGCGCTGCGCCTGCAACAACTGAACCGGCTGGAAGAGTTGAAGCAGCAGCTGGAGCATGCCACCGCGCGCGCCGACGGGGCGATGCGCGCGCATGAGGCGCTGCGCGCGCAACTGGCACAGCGCACCGAAGAGGATCGCGCCGCGCGCGAGGCGCGCCGGGCGGCGGATGCGGCGGTGAACGAGGCCAATCGCGCCCTGAGCCGGGCCGAGGCCGACAGCAACCTTGCCGGATCGCGGCTCGAGTCCTCGAGCCTCGCGGTGACGCGTCACGAGGAAGAGGCGATGACGGCGCGCAAGGGGCTGGCAGAGGCCGAAAAGGCGCTGTCCGGGCTGGGCGATCTGGAGGCAGCACGCGCCGATCTCGAAGACATCAAGATGACGGTCGAGGCCGCGCGCATGACGATGATGGCGAAACGCTCGGCGGCGGATGAGCTGCGCCGCGAGGGCGAACGGCGCACCCGCCGCAGCCAGGAAATCGCCAAGGAAATCAGCGGCTGGCGGCACCGGCTGGAGACCGCCGAGACGCGCGGCACCGAGCTGGCCGAGCGCAAGGAGGCATCAGAGGCGGAACTGGCCGAGGCGAGTGCCACGCCCGAGATCCTCGCCGCCAAACGCGTCGAACTGGGCGAAGAGATCAGCCGCAGCGAGGCGCGCCGCGCGCAAGCCGCCGATGCGCTCTCGACCGCCGAGGGCGCGGCGCGGCAGGCGGGGCTGGATGAGCGCGAGGCGGAGCGGCAGGCCTCCGAGGCCCGCGAGGCCCGCGCCCGCGCCGAGGCCCGCGTCGATGCCGCGCGCGAGACCCGCGATCTGGCCGCCGAGCGGATCGGCGAGGCGCTGGACACCACGCCCGATGCTCTGCTCGAAAGCCTCTGCGCGGATCCCGACACCATGCCCGGCTCCGACGCCATCGAGGCGGATGTGAACCGCCTCAAACGGCAGCGCGATGCGCTCGGCGCGGTGAACCTGCGCGCCGAGGAGGACGCCAAGGAGGTCGAGGCCGAGCACGCCACGCTGATCACGGAAAAGGCCGACCTGGAAGAGGCGATCAAGACCCTGCGCAGCGGCATTGCCAGCCTCAACCGCGAGGGGCGCGAGCGTCTGCTGACCGCCTTCGAGCAGGTGAATTCCAATTTCACGCTGCTGTTCCGGCACCTCTTCGGCGGCGGCGAGGCCAATCTTGTGCTGGTCGAGAGCGACGACCCGCTGGAGGCGGGTCTGGAGATCATGTGCCAGCCGCCGGGCAAGAAACTCTCGACGCTGAGCCTCTTGTCGGGGGGCGAGCAGACGCTGACCGCCCTGGCGCTGATCTTCGCGGTGTTCCTCGCCAATCCCGCGCCGATCTGCGTGCTCGACGAGGTCGATGCGCCGCTGGACGATGCCAATGTCACGCGCTTCTGCGACCTGCTCGATGAAATGTGCCGGCGCACCGAGACGCGGTTTTTGATCATCACCCACCACGCCGTGACGATGAGCCGGATGGACCGGCTCTTTGGCGTGACCATGGCCGAACAGGGGGTCAGCCAGCTTGTCTCGGTCGATCTGCGCAAGGCCGAGGCGATGGTGGCCTGAGCCACGCGCCTCAATTGTTAAACCTTTATTCAATGCGACAGCTTAACACCGTCCTGCCGCAATCCATTGCGGCGGAAGGAGGTGGTGACACTGAGGGAAAACGATTATCGGAAATGGATGGTCTATCTGGCGGCGGGAACGCTGTTGGTCGCGATCATCCGGCTTCTGACGGGG
Organism: uncultured Roseovarius sp.; assembly: GCA_913055965.1. Taxonomy (GTDB): domain Bacteria; phylum Pseudomonadota; class Alphaproteobacteria; order Rhodobacterales; family Rhodobacteraceae; genus Roseovarius. Next base: position 550 of record CAJXKX010000386.1, on the reverse strand, counting down.
CTCTGAGCCTCCAGGAAGGAAAAGACCCTGCGGAGTAGCAGCTCCGCAGGGTTGCGTTTTCGGTGCTGACACTGAAAGCGATTTCGGAATGTCCGATATAGTGCCGATTCCCTAGCAAAAAGTAAAGCGCGCCCCGCACAAACGGAAAACGCCGCCCCGAAGGGCGGCGTTGCCGTGTCGCGGTCCGCGCAGCTTCAGAAGCCGAGGCCCGCGTACTTGTTCTTGAACTTGGAAACGCGCCCGCCGGCATCGGTGAGGCGGGTGCCGCCGCCGGTCCAGGCCGGGTGCACCGACGGATCGATATCGAGCGCGAGCGTGTCGCCCTCGGAGCCATAGGTCGAGCGCATCTGCACGATCGTGCCATCGGTCAGCTTGACGTCGATGACGTGGTAATCGGGATGGGTGTCTTTTTTCATCGTGCCAATCCTTACGCCGACTTGCCCTTGAGGGGCTTGTAGGTGGTGTCTTCCGCGATCCGGGCCGATTTGCCGCGGCGCGAGCGCAGATAGTAGAGCTTGGCGCGGCGGACGCGGCCACGGCGCACCACCTC
>CAJXKX010000385.1 GCA_913055965.1 uncultured Roseovarius sp. | reverse complement strand
TAGGTGTCGGGGTCGCGCAGGAGCGAGGCGAAGGGCGCGATGCCGGTGCCGGTGGCGAAGAACCAGATCCGCTTGCCCGGCAGCAGCGCGTCGAGCACCAGCGTGCCCACGGGCTTGGGCCGCAGGATGATCTGCTCGCCGACCTGGATGTGTTGAAGCTTCGAGGTCAGCGGCCCGTCGGGCACCTTGATCGAGTAGAATTCCAGCTCGTCCGCCCAGGCGGGCGAGGCGATGGAATAGGCGCGCAGCAGCGGCTTTTCGCGGCCCGTCTTCTCGTCTGTCTGCATCAGCCCGATCATCACGAACTCGCCCGAGCGGAAGCGCAGCGAGGCTGGGCGCGTGACACGGAAAGAGAACAGCCGGTCGGTATAGTGCTGCACCTGCGTCACGGTCTGCGCGTCGGGCAGGGCGGGTGTCTTGGGGGCCTTGGCGGCGGTGGATTGGGTCACGGGGCTCATCTCGGTCATGGTGTCACACATGCCGGTGCGTCTAAACCGACATCCTCTTCTAATCTTTGACCTAGGTCAGGTGAAGGCGATATTCAGCCGCGAAGGCGCGACTGATAGTCATGCGCGCGCCAGTCGGCGCGGAACTGCCATTGATCCTGCGGCTGCCGCGCGGCGAGTTCGTCGCTGATTTCCACCTCGTCGAAGCCCGCGCGGCGCGCCATGGCGTATTGATCCGCGATCACGTGGCCCGCGGCGCGCAGCCGCCCCTTGTAGCCCATCAGCCGCAGCCGCCGGGCGATGGAAAAACCGCGCCCATCCGCGAAGCTTGCGAAATTCACCCGGATGAGCGGCGTGTCGCGCAGCCGCCCGGCAAGCTCCATCGGGTCGGCGCTTGCCGCGAGGTTGATGCCCACGCCGGGGCGGGCATCCTCGAGCGCCACGATGGGCGCGGTCCAGTCATCGGGGCCGAAGCCCCGGTCGGTGACGATGGTGCTCATGCGGAGACTCCCTTGGCTATGACGCGGCCATCCACGATGTGGATGCCGCACTCGGTCTTGTTCTGGTCGCGCCAGCGGCCCGCGCGCGGGTCTTCGCCCGCGCCGACGGGGGTGGTGCAGGGCGTGCAGCCGATGGACGGGTAGCCGCGATCCACCAGCGGGTGCCGGGGGAGGCGGTTTTCCTCCATGTAGGTCTGCACGTCGCCGCGCGCCCAATGGGCGAGCGGGTTGACCTTGATCCGGCCGGCGCCCGCCTCGACCTCGAAGAAATCGAGCGCGGCGCGCTGGCCCGACTGGTAGCGCTTGCGCCCGGTGATCCAGCCGTCGAAGCCCCGCAGCGCGCGCTGCAGGGGACGGGTCTTGCGCAGGGCGCAGCAGGCGTCGGTATCGTGGCGGTGCAGCGTCTGTGCCGGGTCGGTCCGCGCGAGATCACCGGCGTCGGGGCGGATGATGCGCAGGTCGCGCAGGCCCAGCCGTTCCGCGATCTCCTGCTGGTAAACCAGCGTTTCGGCAAAGAGCATCTCGGTGTCGATGAAGATCACCGGCGTCGCGGGCGCGGTCACCGCCACCATGTGCAGCAGCACCACCGATTCGGCACCAAAGCTCGACACCAGCGCCAGCCGCCCCGCCTCCGGGTCGGCCAGCGCATGGGCGAGCACCGCCGCCGCCGAATGGTGGCGATAGCGCGCGTTGAGCGCGGTCACGCGGGCTTGCAGATCACTCGGCGGCATGGGCGCGGGCCTCCGCATCGTAGAGCGCGGATTTGAACGGCGCGAGGCCGAGGCGGTTATAGGCCTCGAGGAACGTCTCCTCCGGTCCCTCGCGCAGGTCGAGATAGGCGAAGATGAGCCGCTCGATGGCGGGCACGATCTCGTCATAGGCGAAACCGGGCCCGGTGCGCGTGCCGATGGCCGTGCTCTCGGAGGCATCGCCACCGAGGGTGATCTGGTAGTTCTCCACCCCCGCGCGGTCGAGGCCGAGAATGCCGATATGGCCGACATGGTGATGCCCGCAGGCATTGATGCAGCCGGAAATCTTGATCTGGAGATGGCCCACGTCATGCTCGATCTTGAGCGCGTCAAGCCGCGTGGCGATGCCCTGCGCCACGGGGATCGAGCGGGCGGTCGCCAGCGCGCAGTAATCCATGCCGGGGCAGGCGATGATATCCGACGCGAGCCCGATATTGGCGGTGGCGAGCCCCGCCTCGCGCAGGGCGGCATGGACGGCGGGAATATCGGCGAGCGCCACATGCGGCAGCACGAGGTTCTGCGCGTGGCTCACGCGGATGTCATCGTGGCCGTAGCGCTCGGCGAGGTCGGCCACCACCCGCATCTGATCGGACGAGGCGTCGCCCGGCGTCGCGCCATGCGCCTTGAGGCTGATCGAGACGATGCCGTGATCGGGGTGGCGGTGCGGCGTCACGTTGGTATCCGCCCAGGCGCGGAACACCGGATCGGCGTCGCGCGCGGCGTAATAGGCGGCGGCGTCGCGCTCGGTCAGCGTGGGCGTGACGAAGCGCGCGCGGATATCGGCGAGCCAGTCCTGATCGACGCCCGAGAAGGCCGCGCGGCGGGTGGGAAACTCGGCCTCGACCTCGCGGCGGAAGCTGTCGAGCCCGTGCTCGTGCACGGTGATCTTGATGCGCGCCTTGTACTTGTTGTCGCGCCGCCCCATGCGGTTGTAGGCCGCGACCGTCGCCTCGAGATAGGGCAAGAGGTCCGCCTCGGGCAGGAAATCGCGCAGGAGGCGCGCAACCATGGGCGTGCGGCCCATGCCGCCGCCCACCCAGATCTCGTAGCCGCGCGCGCCGTCCTTCTCGACGATCTTCACGCCGATATCGTGGCTCTTCATCACCGCGCGGTCGGCCTCGGAGGCGATCACGGCGATCTTGAATTTTCGCGGCAGGAACTGGAATTCGGGATGGTCGGTGGACCATTGCCGGATCAGTTCCGCCACCGGGCGCGGATCCTCCAGCTCGTCCGCCGCCGCCCCCGCGAAATGGTCGGAGGTGACGTTGCGGATGGTGTTGCCGCTGGTCTGGATGGCGTGCATGCCCACCTCGGCCAGCGCGTCGAGCATGTCGGGAATATCGCGCA
>CAJXKX010000384.1 GCA_913055965.1 uncultured Roseovarius sp. | reverse complement strand
TCGCGTGGGAGAAGAAGAACATGTACGGCACCACGAATGCGGCGACGCCGATCTTGAAGCTCTCGACGCTCGTCCTCACCGGGTCGGACCCCGCCAGCGCAGAACCCGCATAGGCGGCGAGCGCCACCGGCGGCGTAATGGCCGACATCACGGCGAAATAGAAGATGAAGAGGTGGGCGATCAGCGGCTCGACGCCGAGCGCGATGACGCCGGGCGCGATGACGCTGGCCGCCACCGCGTAGGCGGCGGTCGTCGGCATCCCCATGCCCAGCAGGATCGCGATGCCCATGGCAAAGATCAGCGCCAGCAGGTTCGACGCGCCCGCCAGGTCGAGCAGGACGGCGGAGAACCGCGCGCCGACGCCGGTGAGGCTGATCACGCCCACGATGATGCCCGCGCAGGCACAGACCGCGATGATCTGGATCGACATCACCCCCGCAAGCTCGAACGCCTTGAGGATCGCGCGCAGCCCCATGCGATGCGGCGTGAGCCACGAGACCACCGCGGCGGCCACCGTCGCCAGCGTCCCCGCCCGGATCACCGAATAGCCGAGGAACAGCGCGACGATCAGGATCAGGATCGGCACGAAGAGATAGGCCTGGCGCACCAGCGCCGCGACCTTCGGCAACTCGTCCTCGCGCATGCCGCGCATGTCGAGCTTGGCGGCCTCGAAATCGACCATGAAATAGATCGACGCGAAATAGAGGATGGCCGGGATGATCGCCGCGATCGCGATCTCCTGGTAGGGGATGCCGGTGATCTCGGCCATGATGAAGGCGCCCGCCCCCATGATCGGCGGCATGATCTGCCCGCCGGTCGAGGCCGCGGCCTCGACCGCGCCCGCCGTCTGCCGGTGATAGCCCACGCGCTTCATCAGCGGGATGGTGAGCGAGCCGGTCGCCACCACGTTGCCAGCGCTCGTGCCGTTGATCATGCCCATGAGCCCCGAGGCGAAGATCGCCACCTTGGCGGGGCCGCCGCGCGCCCGCCCGGCGGTGGCAAAGGCGAAGTTGACGAAGTAATCGCCCACCTTCGACGCCTGCAGGAAGGCGGCGAAGATGATGAACAGGATGATATAGGTCGAGGACACCGCCGTCGTCGGCCCCAGGATGCCCGCATCCGAATAGAGATGGCCGAAAAAACGCTGCCAGGTGTAGGCGTTGCTCACGGCAAGGATGCCCGGCAGCAGATGCGCGGTGAAGGTGTAGACCAGAAACACGCCGGTGATCACCACCAGCGCCATCCCCGCCACCCGGCGCGTGAGTTCCATGATCATCGCCGCCCCGGCGGTGGCGGCGAAGGCCACGCCTATGGGCACGAAGGGCGTGCCCACCGAATTGCGCGCGGCCGTCCCGTAGATCGCCACGAGGTAGAGCGCGACGACGATGCCGCACAGCGCCAGCACCACGTCGGAGGCGGCAAAGAGCGCGCGCCCGCGCCGCTCGAACCAGCCGGTGACGATGGCCCCCAGCGTCGCGACCAGCAGCGGGATCCCGAACCAGCGCAGTTCCGCCGCGTAGATCTCGGTGCCGGGAAAGGCCGCCCATGTCGTCAGCCCGCCCATCTGCGGCAGCGTGCCGGAATTGATGGTGTTGGCGAAACCGATCGCCGTCACCCCGGCCACCAGCGCCGGCAGCGCCAGCACCATGGCCAGCAGCGACACCAGCCGCGACGCGCCCGCCGCGTGGTCGGGGCGAAAGGCATGGGCCGAGAACAGCAGAAACCCCAGCGCCAGCGCCCCGGCGATATGCACGATGCGGAAATTCCACGTCTCCATAGGGAATTGCGGCAGGTAGGGGAGCCGCACCCCGGTCCAGTCCGAGATCGACACCCCGTTGAGCGCAATCATGTGAAAGGCCGCGTATCCGGTCGAGAGCGCCGCGATCAGCAGGCGCGCCCACCCCGAGAACAGGCGGCGGTTGGATTCGACGATCTCCTCGTCGATCCCCTCCGCCAGCATCCCCCCGGCGGCTTCATCCGCCCGGATCGCCCTGTCGTCATCGGCCATGTCGCTTCCTCCCGGGGTGGTCCTGTCACTCTTGCCGCAGATCGGCGGGCGGCGCGCTCTTCTGCGGGGCGCTCTTTCGCGGGACATGGTCGCCCGCGCCCCGGCCGGGAACGCGGGCGGTCCGATCGTGCCGGGCGCGCGCCGGGCGCGCGCCCGCGCGGATCAGCCGTCGCCGTGGATCATCTCCGGCGCGATCTCCGCCCCGGCATTCTCGGTGAACCAGCGCGCCGCGCCGGGGTGCCACTTCATCACCGTGTTGCGGTCCCAGAACTCGGGCAGCGTCGACCGCGCGGCGCGGTGGGTGTTCACCATCCGCTCGTTATCCGACATCACCGCATCGACCACGCCATAGACGAAGCTTTCCGGCAGGTCGCAATTGGCGATGGCGAAATTCCACATCGAGACCGAGCGCGCGGGCGCCTCGAGCGTGGTATAGGTATTCGCCGCGATCTCGAACTGCGCGACCGGGAAGGACGCGGTGATCTTTGCCTGCTCCTCCTCGGTGAACTCGATGATGTTGATGTCGGTCTGCACCTCGAGTTGCGACACCGCGGGCACCGGAACGCCGGCCGCGAAGGCGATCACGTCCAGCAGACCGTCCTGAAGCTGCCCGCCCAGGTCGGACCATCCGCCGTTGCGGCGCTCGAAATTCACGCCCAGTTCTTCCATCATGCGCGGGAAATACGTGTCCGAGGTCGAGCCCGCCGGGCCGAACCCGATGCGCGCGCCCTCGGGGATATCGGCAATCGACGTGATCCCCGACGACGCCAGCGCGGTGATCGAGAACGGCGTCTGGTACATCGGGAACATCGCGCAGGCATTGGTCATGGCAAAGCCGGGCGCGATGGGATTGTTGCCCGCGATGGATTCGGCGGCGGGGCCCATCGTGGTCATCCCGAACGGCAACTCGCCGGTATGGACCAGCGCCATGTTCTGCATCGGCCCGCCGGTCACTTCCGCGCCGCCGGTCACGCCCAGCACTTCGGACACGATGCCCGCCCAGCCCGAGCCATAGCCGAAATAGGTGCCGCCCTGCGATCC
>CAJXKX010000383.1 GCA_913055965.1 uncultured Roseovarius sp. | reverse complement strand
TCGGGATATTCCTGATCGCCGAACACTTGCAGCGGCAATTCGCCCGCCGCGCCCAGAACCTCCATGTCGCGGATATAGACCTCGATCTCGCCGGTGGGAATCCTGGCGTTCACGAGGCTTGCGTCGCGCGCTTTCACGGTGCCGTCGATGCGGATGCAGTATTCGGCGCGCAGGGCCTCGACCGCGTCGAAAACCGGGCTGTCGGGGTCGCACAGCACCTGTGTCACGCCATAGTGATCGCGCAGGTCGATGAAAAGCACGCCGCCGTGATCGCGGATACGGTGGACCCAACCGGCAAGGCGGACGGTCTCTCCGACATGGGATTCTCTCAGATCGGCGCAGGAATGGCTGCGAAAGCTGTGCATTTTCGGGTCTCCGGGGCCGCGCGGGCCGCTGATGGCATTCGGTGTCGGGTTCGCGCCGATACACATGGGCGGGACGGCAAAGTCAAGGCCGGGGGCGGCCCGGATGCTTTACAGAATCCCCGAATCCAATAGAATACCGGCGCTTCGGGCAGGTATCCGGCAGGGCCGGGTTCGGCAGGCCGGATCGGGATACCCACGCATCGGTGCCGGGGGCGGCGCCGGATTGGAGGTGCGCGATGTGGAGCAAGGCCCTCGATCATCTGTTGACCCACCTGTTCCGGCACGGGCGGCTGCGGGTGACCTATCCCGACGGCACGACCCGTGGCTACGGGCCGGGAAACGGACCGGAGAGCGCGGTGACGCTGCACGATCCGGGCCTGCCGCGGCGCATCGTGCTATCGCCCGACATGGCGATCGGCGAGGGCTACATGGACGGCTCGGTGACCTTCGAGAACGATGACGTCTACGGATTCCTCAGCCTCGCCATCACGAATATCGCCGCCCAGGGTCAGCCCTGGTTCCGCCGCCCGCTCGAGGCGCTGCGCTGGTTCAAGCGGCGGCTCGACCAGTTCAACCCGGCGACACGGGCACGCGCCAACGTGGCGCATCACTATGACCTGTCAGGTGAGCTTTACGACCTCTTCCTCGACGAGGACCGCAACTATTCCTGCGCCTATTTCGCGCGGCCCGACATGACGCTGGAAGAGGCGCAGGCGGCCAAGAAGGCGCATATCGCCCGCAAGCTGCTGATCGAGCCGGGGATGCGCGTGCTCGATATCGGCTCGGGCTGGGGCGGCATGGGGCTGACGCTCGCGCGCGATTTCGGGGCGGAGGTGACGGGCGTGACGCTGTCGCGCGAACAGCACGCGATGGCCAATGCCCGTGCCGCCGACGCCGGGCTTTCGGACAGGGTCCGGTTCGAATTGACGGATTACCGCGACGTGCGCGGGCAATTCGACCGGATCGTGTCTGTGGGCATGTTCGAGCATGTCGGCGTGCCGCATTACGACGCGTATTTCGCCACCGTGCGCCGCCTGCTGCAGCCGGACGGGATCGCGCTGATCCATTTCATCGGCCGCGCAGGGCCGCCGGGGGCGACGAGCCCGTGGATACTGAAATACATCTTTCCCGGCGGCTACTGCCCGTCCATGTCCGAAGCGGTGGGCGCGGTGGAGCGGCAGGGCCTCGTGACCACCGATGTCGAGGTGTGGCGGCTGCACTATGCCGAGACGCTCAAGGAATGGCGGCGGCGCTTCGAGGCCCGGATCGACCGCGCGCGCGCGCTTTATGACGAGCGGTTCTGCCGGATGTGGCGCTATTACCTGATCGCCAGCGAGCTCACGTTCCGGCTCAACAACCAGGTGGTGTTCCAGTTCCAGCTGACGCCGAAGCAGGACGCGGTGCCGCTGACGCGGGACTATCTCTATCGCGAGGACGTGGACCGCGAAGGGCGCGGCGCAGCGGCCTGACCGCTCAGGCCGGGGCCGGGGCGAGCGCGCGGGCAAAGCGCGCCTTCCACAGCGCCTCTTCGTATTCGCCCGATGCCGTGCTGTCGTAGACGACCCCGCCCCCCACGTTGAGCCGCGCCTGCCCGCCCTCGACCATCAGCGTGCGGATCGCCACGTTGAATTCCGCGCGCCCGTCGGGGGCTGCCCAGCCGATGGTGCCGCAATAGATTTCGCGCGGGGCCGGTTCGAGATCGGCGAGGATTTCCATGGCGCGGATCTTGGGCGCACCGGTGATCGACCCGCAGGGAAACAGTGCGCGCAGGATGTCAGAGAGCGTCACGCCGGGGGCGAGATCCGCGGCGACGAGCGAGGTCATCTGATGCACGGTCTCGTAGGTCTCGACCGAGAAAAGCTCCGGCACGCGGACCGAGCCCGGCACGCTTACCCGGCTGATATCGTTGCGCAGAAGGTCCACGATCATCAGGTTCTCGGCGCGGTTCTTCTCGTCCGATTGCAGGAAGTAGCGGCGGCGCGCGTCCTCGCCCGGATCGTCGCTGCGCGGCTGCGTGCCCTTCCTGGGGCGCGTCTCGATGGTGCCCGCCGCATCGGTGCGAAAGAACAGCTCCGGCGAACGCGACAGGATCGCAGGCAGGCCCTCTGCCTCGATCAGCGCGCCGTGGTGCACGGGCTGCACCGCCGAGAGCGCGGCATAGAGCGCCCGCGGCGCGCCCGCAGCGTCAAGGCTCAGCGGAAAGGTGAGGTTGGCCTGGTAGATATCGCCCGTGCCGATCAGGTCGTGCACCTCGCCGAAGGCGCGCGCATAGCGCCGCGCATCCCATGCGGGGCGGGCGGGGCCAAGCTGCGCCGGGCCGGAATCCAGCGGCGCGGCCCCCTTGGGCGCGCGATAGGTCCCGAACTGCAAGAGCGGCAGGCGGCGGCGGGCGGGCATGCGCGGCGCAAGCCGCGGCTCGAGCGCATAGCCAAGCTCGTAACTGGCGAAGCCCGCAAGCCACAGCCCCGCCGCGCGCGCCGCATCCAACGCATCGAGCGCCGCCGGCACGTCGCCGGGATCGCGCGCAACGATCAGGTGCTCGGCCCCGGCGAATGCGCATTCCTCTCCCGCAGGCCCATGGTCGAACCGAATCTGCAAATCGTGCCCTCTTGCTCCGATGGGCCGAAACTAGGGCGCGCGCCGGTGAATGACACCCACAAAAACGCCGCCTTTCGGCGGTTTTGCGCAGGCGGCCCGC
>CAJXKX010000382.1 GCA_913055965.1 uncultured Roseovarius sp. | reverse complement strand
CGCGCCCTCGAGCAGGGGCGCGATGCGCGGCATGTCGGCGGCGCAGGCGGCGATCTCGGCGCGCAGGCCGCCCTGCTTGCGGGCCATGTCGTGCAGCATGTCGGCGAGCCGTGGCCCGAGGCTCTCGGCGGCGAGCCGGGGCAGCACCGCCGCCGTCATCTGCAGCAGCAGCGGACGCAGCGCCTGCATCACCGCCTCGCGGGCGTCCTCGAAGGTAAAGCTCAGATCCTGGAGATTCTGCGCCAGATCGGCGGTGATCCGGCGGGCATCCTCGGCCTGCGCCTTGACCGCGTCGTCCCACCCCGCCTGGTAGCCGGTCTCGAAGGCGGCGAGCCGCTCGTCCTCGAGCGAGACGTCCGAGAGCACCACCCGTTCGCCGTCCTGCGCGAGGTCGAAATCCTCGAGAAGATGGGTGATCGTCATCCGGTCCGCTCCTCTTCGCCCTCGAGCCAGGTGCGCAGGATCTCGACGGTTTCCTCCTGGCGCTCGCCGATGAGCGCGCGCAGGCGGGCGACCGGATCATCCGTGACCGGCACGGCGGCGGCGCGCGTGGCGGCACGGGGAAGCGCGGTGCCGCCCGTGTGAGGCGGCGGGTCAGGGGGGCTGTCGGAGACGAGCGACAGGCCGCTGGCGTCGAACTCGCCCTCGTCGATCTCGCCGGTGAGCGGGGCGGGGGCGGATGCCGGCCGTGCCGCCTCGGCGGCAGGCGCGCGGGCCGTCATGCCGATGCGGGCCGCAGCGGCGGCGGGCGGGCGCAAGAGCACCGGGCGCAGCACGAAGAGCCCCAGCACCAGCGCCACGAGGGCGAGCACCAGCGCCTGCAGCAGCGACATCGTGTCGATGGCGAGCCGGTCGAGCAGCCCCGGGACGGCCATGGTCCCCGCCGGTGCCGCCGTCTCGAAGGACAGCATCCGCAGGGTAAGCGCGTCGCCGCGCTCGGGGTCGAGCCCGACCGCGGAGGCGACCAGTTCGCGCAGGGCCGCAAGCTCGTCATCCGGGCGAGGCCGGGCCTGCGCGCTGCCCTCGGAACCGGTGCCGGGCAGCGCGTTGACGAGCACCGCCACGCTCATCCGGCGGATCGCGCCGGGGCTGAGGACGACCTCGCGCTCGGTGGTCGAGACCTCGTAATTCACCCGCTCGCGGGTCTCTTCGCGGCTGCTTGCGGCGGTGCCGTCGCCCGCGGCGTCGCCCTCGGGCAGGTTGGAGGCGACGGTGACGCCGCCGCCCTCGCCGGAGCTCGTGTCGCTGCGTTCCTCGCTGTCGGTGCTGATCGCCACGCGGCCCTCGGGATCGAACCGGCGCTCGCGGATCCTTTCGCTGCGCGTCTCGGTTTCGAGCGTCACCTCGACCACCGCGTTACCGGGGCCCACGCGCGCCTCGAGCAGCCGCAGCGCGCGCAGCCTCAGCGCCTCGGCGCGGTTGTCGGGCGCGTTGGCGGGGGCGTCCTCCGCCGCACCGATCAGCCCGCCTTCGCTGTCGATGATCGCCACATCCTCGGGCGCGAGCCCGGCCACGGCGGAGGCCACGAGGAATTGCAGCGCCCGCGCGTGGCGCGGGGCGAGCCCCTGCCCGTCGGTGGTGACCGAGACCGAGGCGGAATGGCGGATATCGCGCTGGAACGGGTTGGATCCGGCGGTGGCGAGATGCACGCGCGCGGCGCGCACGCCCGGATGCGCCAGGATGGTGCGCGCAAGCTCTCCTTCCTTGGCACGCCAATAGGCGGCGTCGAACATCTGCGACGTGGTGCCGAAGCCCGACAGCCCGTCGAGCAGCTCGTACCCCCTCGTGGAATTGGCGGGCAGCCCTTCGCCTGCCAGCATCATGCGCAGCCCGTCACGCTCGGGCGCGGGCACGAAAATCGCATCGCCGCGCACCTCGTGACCGACTCCGCGCTGTTCGAGCGCGGCGATCACCTCGCCCGCGGTGGCCCCGTCGAGCCCGGCATAGAGCAGGCTCATCGACGGTGTCGCGGCCATCCGTGCGAGCCCCAGAACGGCGGCGAACATGCCAACGGTCGCGACCGCCACGATCACGCGACGACGCGGGTCGAGCGCGTTCCACTGGCCAAGAATCTGCTGCACGGTGATGCCTCCTGCGGAGCGGCGTTCTGCCGGTCTGTGGGATCATGATTCCCGCATCAGGCTTAACATTCGGTTAGTTCCTGCCGGGTTATGGTGCCCCGGTCCGAGAAAGGGGAGGGCCGCATCATGGCCGATGCCGAAGAGACCGGAAGCCCGGGCGCGCGCCGCGCCCGGTGGCGGCTGCCGCTTGTCGCCGGGCTGGCCCTGGCGCTGGCCGGGGGCGCCGGCGGCTTCTACGCGGTCCGTTCGGGGCTGTTGCCTGCGGGCATGGCCCAGGATGCGGCCGGGGCCGGTGCGGCCGACGAGGCGGGCGGCGCGCCCGGGCGGGCCGCGGCCGGTGTGGATTTCGGGGCTTTCGTCTATGTGCCGGTCGAGCCGCTCGTGATCTCCTTCGCCGATGGCGGACGCAGCCGACACCTGCGCTTCCGCGCCGAGCTCGAGGTGCCGGGAAGCGAGGCCCCCGAGGTGACGCGCGTGATGCCGCGCGTCGTCGATGTGCTCAACACCTACCTGCGGGCGCTGCGCGTCTCCGATCTCGAGGAAAGCGCGGCGCTGCTGCGGCTGCGGGCGCAGATGCTGCGCCGGGTGCAGGCGGTGGTGGGGGCGGCGCGCATCAACGATCTGCTGGTCATGGAATTCGTGCTCAACTGAGAGGAGGCGAGATGGACCTGATTGCCGATATCCTGCTCGCGGCGGGCGCGCTCGGGGCGGGGCTCTATTGCCATGTGCTCGCCCGCAGGCTCGCCCGTTTCAACGATCTCGAGACCGGGATGGGCGGTGCGGTCGCGGTGCTGTCGGCGCAGGTCGATGACCTCGCGCGCACCTTGCGCGATGCGCAGGGCGCCGCCGGGTCCGAGACGCGGTCGCTCGCGGCGCTGACCGACCGGGCCGAGACGGTGGCCAAGCGGCTGGAGCTTCTGGTCGCGGCCATGCACGACCTGCCCGAGCCGCAGGCCCCGCCGCCGCCCGCGCCGCAGACCCCGCCCGGCCC
>CAJXKX010000381.1 GCA_913055965.1 uncultured Roseovarius sp. | reverse complement strand
GAGGGCAGCATCCCGAGCGATCCGGTCAGCATCGCGGCGAGATCCGACAGCAGGTCGCCGAAGAGGTTGTCGGTCACGATCACGTCGAACTGCTTGGGCCAGCGGGTGAGCTGCATCGCGCCCGCATCGGCATACATGTGGCTGAGTTCGACATCGGGATATTCGGCCTGGTGCACCTCGGTCACGACGTCACGCCACAGCACCCCCGATTCCATCACGTTGGCCTTTTCCATCGAGCAGACGCGGCCATCGCGCTTGCGCGCCAGATCGAAAGCCGAGCGCGCAACGCGGGCGATCTCGGACTCGGTGTAGCGCTGCGTGTTGATGCCGACGCGCTCGTTGCCCTCCTTGTGGATGCCGCGCGGCTCACCGAAATAGACGCCGCTCGTCAACTCGCGCACGATCATGATGTCGAGGCCCGCCACCACGTCACGCTTGAGCGACGAGAAATCCGCCAGAGCGTCAAAGCATTGCGCCGGGCGCAGGTTGGCGAAGAGGTCCATCTCCTTGCGCAGGCGCAAGAGGCCGCGCTCGGGCTTCACGCTGAAATCGAGCGCGTCGTATTTCGGGCCGCCCACCGCCCCCAGCAGCACCGCGTCCACCTCTTGCGCCCGCGCCATCGTGTCGTCGTGCAGGGGTGTGCCATGCGCGTCCCAGGCCGCGCCGCCCACCAGGTCCTCGCTCACGTCGAAGGCGATGCCGCGCCGCGCCCCGAACCAGTCGATGATGCGGCGCACCTCGGCCATGACCTCGGGGCCGATCCCGTCACCGGGCAGGATGAGAAGCGAAGGGGTGGTCATGGGCGCTGTCCTCTGGAAATGTCGCGTTGCGCGAATGGCCTACAGCCGGGGGGGGACGGGGTCAAGAAAGCGCGGCGTCAGGGCAGCGCCAGATCGACCCAGACCAGCCGGTGCGGCCCCGCCATCTCGGCCGCCGCACGGCCCGGCGCGCCCTCGGGCGGCCAGTGCACCCCCGCGCCGGTCACCGTCAGGTCCGCCGAGGGCAGCGCGTAGCTTACCCGCAGCGGCCCAGTCTGCGGCCAGTCCACCGTGGCCAGCCCCGCCAGCGGATCGCGCAGGCGCGGATCGGAGAGCAGCGCGCGGATCGCCCCGCGCCGCCCCTCGCCCCTGTCAGGGTCGAGATTGGCATCGCCGATCAGAACGAAGCGGCGCGCGGGCGCGGGGCCGAAAGCGCCGTCGAGATAGTGCTGCCAGAACCGGATTTCGTCATGGTTGCGCCTGCCGTTGCGGTCCTCTTCGCCGTCGAAGACCGGGGTAGTGGCGTGAAAGGCCAGCAGCATGAGCGGCCCCGAGGGCAGGCGCACCGGCACCGCCCAGTGACCGACCGAGGACAGCCGCTGCACCGCTTGCGCGGCGTGCGACGGAAAGGGCCGGCCATCGGGCCACCGGGGCAGCAGCGCGCCCGGCAGATCACGCCACGGCATCGCCGAAAAATCGCGCGCCCCCGCGCGGTCGAGCGGGTGCCGCGACAGGATCGCCATGCCCCCCTGCCCCGAGAACGCGCCGTATCCCTGCGCGTCGCGCGGCCCCCCGCGCCGCCCGTCGCCATCCATGTCGAGCCCGGTAGGCCAGCCGGTATTGGGGCGCAGGGCGAACAGGTGCGGATAATGGGGGCCGTCCTCTGCAATCCGGTCGCGCAGCGCCGCAAGCGCGCGCAGCCCGAGATCGTAATCGACGCCCTGCACCACCAGCACGTCCGGCGCGACCTCGCCGATCACGCGGGCGATGGCACTGAGGCGCGGCGCGGTGCCCCGCTCGATATCGCGCAGCGCCAGACCCGGGCCCGTGCCCTCCAGGGCGAGATGCCATGTCGCCACCCGCACCGTCCCCGCCTCGGCCGTGAACGGGGCCAGCATCAGCGCCAGCGCCCCCGCCAGAGCCGCGCGGGCGCGCATGCTCACGCCCCCTGCAGCGCCCGCCCCTCCTCGACGGGCGAGCGCGCGGCGGCATAGGAGCGGCGGCGCTTGTCCTCTATCATCGCCGCGATCCGCTGCATCGCGATGCCCCGCATCAGCAACGTCGCGGGCAGGAACGCCCAGGCGCTCACCGTCCAGATCAGCGTCTGCGGATCGCCCAGCGAGACCGGGCCGATCACTGCCGCCGCGATCCGCACGAGCGCGGGCACGGCGAAGGGCAGCAGCACGCCCAGCACCAGGTTGAGCCCCGCATCGCGGCGCAAGCGGTAGAGCACGTCCCCCCCGCCGGTGGGATCGAACAGCGGCAGGTTGATCCAGACATTGAACGGCCCGCTGCGCGTGGGCCAGCCGAAGAAGCGCACGCAGACCGCAAAGATCAGCACCATGCCGAGCGACATTCCGTAGGCCAGCGCCGCCGCCCGGCGCAGGAGATCGGCCGGGGCCGCGCCCGCCTCGCCCGGAAGCAGCATCATCAGACGAACCGGCGAATAGGGAAAATCCACCAGTCCCGCCAACCGCTCCGCCAGCGCGGCGATCCACGCCGAGAGGCCCGAGGGCGCCACCTCGCCGCGCAGCAGGATCGACAGCGCCACGAGCATCGCCGCCAGCGTGAAGAAGCGCAGCCGGTTATAGGGCGGCGCGAAGCGGAATTCGAGAAAGCCGGGATAGCGGGAATTGTATTCGATCACGGTAAACACCGCCGCCAGCAGCGCCAGCACCAGCACGATCTGCGCGGTCTCGGGATGCGTATACGGAATGAGCAACGCCGGCGTCGCCACCAGCATGGCCATCAGAAGTGCCCGCGCCAGCGCGCCAGGTGTCTGCGAGACCACCGCTCTTCCCCTTCATTCCGACCGGTCGCGATACGGTGCCGCGCCCTTGTGTCGTACCGATCCCGCCGATTGTGGCGGGCTGCCTCATTTCCGCCCAATTCTTGCCGCCTTTCACCCGCGCTCGCAAGGGACAAGACGCATCGAACAGGACGGATGCGGCGATTTCGTGGCGGGAGTGGTGCAGGTCGACACCAGTTCCTCGTAACGCGCCACGATCCAGCCGGGGGCATCCTCGGGGATCTGGTTGTCGAGGTTGTCGGTGGTGCGGGCGAAGATCTTGGCGGAGCGCGAATTGTCCACCGCCGCGATCGTGTC
>CAJXKX010000380.1 GCA_913055965.1 uncultured Roseovarius sp. | reverse complement strand
GTGACCGCGATCGAGAACGCCTCGCGCCCCGACATGCGCGTGCCGGTGGAGAAGGTCCACCCCAACCCCGAACAGCCGCGCCGGCATTTCGATGCCGAGGCCCTGGCGGATCTTGCCCGCTCCATCGGGGAAAAGGGGATCATCCAGCCCCTGATCGTCCGTGCGAGCCCGGACAGGCCCGGTGAATACGAGATCGTCGCCGGCGAGCGACGCTGGCGCGCCGCGCAGATGGCCAAGCTGCACGAGGTACCGGTGCTGTTGCGCGAGTTCTCGGATATCGAGGTGCTCGAGGTCGCGATCATCGAGAATATCCAGCGCGCCGATCTCAACCCGGTCGAGGAGGCGGCAGGCTATAGCCAGTTGATGACCAAGTTTGGCCACACCCAGGAAAAGCTGGCCGAAGTCCTGGGCAAGAGTCGCAGCCATATCGCCAATTCGGTGCGCCTGCTCAACCTCCCTGAGGAAGTGCAGGCGCATCTGCGCGACGGCCGCCTGTCCGCGGGCCATGCCCGCGCCCTCATCACCGCGCCTGACGCCGCCGCGCTTGCCCGCAAGATCATTCAGAAGGGGCTTTCGGTGCGCGAGACAGAACGCCTTGCCAAGGCCGATCCCGCCCCGGACAAGGGCGTCGCATCCGGGAAGACCGGCGGCAAGCCCGAAAAGGACGCCGACACGAAGGCGCTCGAATCCGATCTGTCGGCGGCGCTGTCGATGAAGGTGCAGATTGACCACAAGCCGGGGCAGGAAGGTGGCGCGCTCACCATCCGTTACGCTTCGCTCGACGATCTCGACCGGCTGATGGGCCTGCTCAGCGCCTGATCGCTCAGGTCAGAAGGGCGCGCAGCACCGCGTTCAGCACCGGACGCCCGGCCTCGGTGACGCGCAGCCGCGTGCCATGCGTCTCGACCATGCCGATCTCTTCGAGGTGGCGCAGCCGTTCGGTATCGAACGGCGCACCGGCAAGCGCCGCGTGCCGCTCCATGTCGATCCCCTCGGCCAGGCGCAGCCCCAGGAGGAGGTGCTCCGTCGCCTGTTCCTCCCGAGGCAATGCCGTGCGCAGGCTCTCGCCCGTGCCGCGGTCCACCGCGTCCAGCCACTTGCCCGGCGCGCGCCACGCCTCGGTGGCGTGCCGCTGGCCGCCGATGGTCAGCCGCCCATGCGCACCGGGGCCGATACCTACGTAATCGCCATAGCGCCAATAGAGCCTGTTATGCCGCGATTCCGCTCCGGGCCGCGCATGGTTCGAGACCTCGTAGGCAGCCATCCCCGCCGCACCGCAGATCTCTTGCGTTGCCGCGTACATATCGGCGGCCAGGTCATCCTCCGGCAGGCCGCGCAGCTTTCCGGCCGCATGGCGATCCCCGAAAGCTGTCCCGTCCTCGATCGTCAGCTGATAGAGCGACAGGTGATCCACCGCCAGATCGAGCGCGCGGCGCAGTTCGTCCCGCCAGGCATTTAGGCTCTGATCCTGCCGCGCATAGATCAGGTCAAAACTCGTGCGATCAAAGAACTTGTTCGCGATATCATAGGCCTGCATCGCTTCAGCAACGCTATGAAGTCGCCCAAGACGCCGCAGATCCTCATCGTTCAGCGCTTGCAAACCCATAGAAACCCGGTTCACCCCCGCCTGCGCATAGGCGGCAAAGCGCCCGGCCTCCACCGACCCCGGATTCGCCTCGAGGGTGATCTCCAGATCATTCGCCACCGGCCAAGCCGCCCGCGCCGCCTCGATCACGGCGGCGACGGTTTCGGGCGCCATCAGGCTTGGCGTCCCGCCCCCGAAGAAGATAGACCCAAGCACGCGATCAGGCACTGTTTCGGCGTAACGGGCGATTTCCTGCAGATAGGCAGCGCGCCACCGCGGATGGTCGATTGCCTGCGCCACATGGCTGTTGAAATCGCAATAGGGGCATTTCGCCTGACAGAACGGCCAATGCACATAAAGGCCAAAGCCCCCTTCCTGCCAGTCCTCAGCCAAAGGCACCGTCGATCATCCTGGCAAATGCACGGGCGCGATGGCTGATCCGGTTCTTTTCCCAGCGGTCCATCTCGGCAAAGGTCACCTCGTGCCCGTCGGGCTGAAAGATCGGATCATAGCCATGCCCCTGATCCCCGCGCATCGGCCAGACGACCCGCCCCTCGACCGTGCCTTCGAACACCTCGTCATGCCCGTCCGGCCAGGCCAGCACCAGCGTGCAGCAGAACCGCGCCGTCCAGGGCTGTGGCGCGCCGGTCTCGCGCAAGCGATCATGCGCCTTGCCCATCGCCATGATGAAATCACGACCAGAGCCTGTTTCGGCCCAATCGGCGGTATAGACGCCCGGCGCACCATCCAGCGCGTCGATCACGATCCCCGAATCGTCGGCCAGTGCCGGAAGGCCCGTTGCCCGTGCCGCCGCATGCGCCTTGATCCGCGCGTTGCCGACAAAGCTGGTTTCGGTTTCCTCCGGTTCGGGCAGCCCCTTTTCGGCCGCGCCGATCACTGTCACGCCATAGGGTGCCAGCAGATGCGCGATTTCCTCCAGCTTGCCCGCGTTATGCGTCGCCACCAACAGCGTATCGCCCGAGAACTTACGCACCGGCTGCCTCGCGCTGCTTTTCCACAAGTTCGCCCACGCCCTTGGCCGCGAGATCGAGCAGCACCCCCATCTCGTCGCGGCTGAAGGTCGATCCCTCGGCGCTCATCTGCACCTCGATGAGCCGCCCGGCAGCGGTCATGATGAAATTGCCGTCAACGCCCGCCGCGCTGTCCTCGGGATAGTCGAGGTCGAGCACCGGCTGCCCGGCATAAATGCCGCAGGAGACCGCCGCCACCGGATCGGGCAAAGGATCGCTCACCACGTCGCCCGCCGCCATCAGCTTGCCCACTGCAAGCCGCAGCGCCACCCAGCCGCCGGTGATCGCGGCGCAGCGCGTTCCGCCGTCGGCCTGGATCACGTCGCAATCCACGGTGATCTGCCGTTCGCCCAGCGCCACCCGGTCTACCCCGGCGCGGAGCGCGCGCCCGATCAGCCGCTGAATCTCCACCGTGCGCCCGCCCTGCTTGCCTTGCGTCGCCTCGCGCCGCATCCGGCTGCCGGTCGAGCGCGGCAG